>JAADIW010000049.1 GCA_013151115.1 Caldisericota bacterium | reverse complement strand
TCCAGCGAGGAAATCCCTAGCCCGAAGGCTTCGGTGTGCACCAGATAGCCCACCTCCCGGGGATCGAACCCCATGAGGCATGTCGCCACCGCGTCCAGGGCCACGGGATCCGTCCCCGCCAGCGCCACCCGATGGGGCACCTCGGTGCCTGCCGTAGGGCCGTCGCCCTCCATCCCCACGAACCCGTCGATCACCCCCAGGTGCGGGCGGAGCCACCTCCCCAAGTGGGCCAGGGACAGGTTGATGGCGGGATGGCCCTGGTGGATCCGCCACTTATCGTTGCCGAGGATCGAGCCCACAACCATGTTCTTCAGGGAGAGGGTCACGATCACCGTGTCGTGGGTCTTGGGGAGCGCCACCGAGACGCGGAAGGACTCCAGCGCGGTGCGCGAGACCCTCACCGGGATCCGCTCGCCGCCCGCCCCGAAGACCTCCAGGATCTCGTAGCGGTCGCGGTTCAGGTCGAGGAATTCGACGTCGAACCTCTCCGCGAGCCGGTGATAGCCGAAGTCACGGAAGGCGCGGTCGGTGTCCTCCGCCGAGCCCTCGCCCACGATCACCCGCTTGGGGTCGTGGGCCGTTACCGCTTCGAGCACCGCCTCCAGGGCGTCCACGTGGGTGGCGGCGAGCTGATTTGTGGACGAGACACAGTTCGGCTTCACGAGCACCGTCTCGCCCCGGATCCCCACGAGCTCGCCCCGGTCCGCGAGGGCCGCGAGCACGGCGCGCACCCCCTCCGCCCGCGATCCCACGGACCCCGCCACCGCCACGAACGCCCCGTCCATCGCTCCTCCGGTCCCCCTTCCGCCCCGGGGCACCTAGCGCCCCCCGGCGTGCCGGAGAGTATACCCGTCCGGGGTTGCGATCCCGGCGGCGCGTTTTATACTCCGTTTGGAGTACAAAAGGAGCCCAACGATGGGGAGCGATCGGGTGACGCTGAAGATACCGCGGCCGCTTTACGAACGGCTGAAGCGGGTGATCGAGGGGACGGGGTTCCGGTCGGTGAACGAGTTCGTGGTCCACGTGTTGCGGGATCTGGTGGCCGAAACCGGCGAAGACACCGCGCTTACCCCCGAGGAAATCCGCATCATCCGCGAGCGGCTGCGGAAGTTGGGCTATCTCTGAGCGCCGAAAAACGCGAGGAGGGCAAGCCGATGAAAGAGGGGTTCGTCGTGTGGTTCACGGGGCTGCCGGCGTCGGGCAAGACCACGTTGGCGATGGCCCTGGAGGAGGAGCTCCGTCGCCGCGGGGTCGAACCGGTACAGCGCCTGGACGGGGATATCGTCCGCCAGGACCTCACCCGGGACCTCGGCTTCTCCAAGGAGGACCGGGACGAGAACATCCGCCGCGTGGCCTTCGTGGCGGGTCTCTTGGCGAAGAACGGGGTGGCGGTCCTCTGCGCCTTCGTCTCCCCCTACCGGGAGGCGCGGCGGATGGCACGGATGAAATGTCCCAATTTCGTGGAGGTCTACTGCCGGGCCTCCCTATCGGCCCTCATAGAGCGGGACCCCAAGGGGCTCTATCGGAAGGCCCTGGCGGGCGAGATCAGGAACTTCACCGGCATCGACGATCCCTACGAGGAACCGGAGAGCCCGGAGGTGATCTGCGATACCGACCGGGAGACGGTGGAGGAATCCCTGGGGAAGGTCCTGCGTTACCTCGAGGACCGCGGCCTCATCCCCGAACGGGCCGCTGCGCGGGGGGCACCGCACCTCGCGCCGCGGAGCCCCGCATCGCCCGGCCATAGCGCCTCGCCCGTCCCGCCCCATGGGGGGACACTCGTGGACCTGAGGGTGACGGGAAGGGAACGGGAGGCGCTGATCCGCGAGGCGGAAGACCTGCCCGAGATCACCCTCGATCCCTATTACGTCCGGGAGTTTTACTGCCTCGCCACGGGGGTCTACTCGCCCCTCCCGGGGTTCATGGGGGAGAAGGCGTACCGGAGCGTGGTGGAATCCATGCGCCTCCCGGACGGTACCGTGTGGCCCCTCCCCATCGTCCTTCCCGTGGAGCCCGGGGTCGCGGAGAGGCTGCGCCCGGGCGGGGCCGCGGCCCTGGTGGACGGCGCCGGGCGGCTCCTGGGGATATTGGAGGACGTGGAGGTCTTCGCGAGGGAGCCCGAATGGGAGGCGGAGCACGTCTTCCGCACCGTCTCCCCCGACCACCCCGGGGTGGCGCGGCTCCTCTCCGAGCCCCGTACGCTGGTGGGGGGCAGGGTCCGGGCGCTGGAGCTCCCCGACCCCGGCTTCCCGGAGATCGCCCGCACCCCGCGGGAGGTGCGGGAGGAGATCGCCCGCCGCGGCTGGGAGACGGTGGCCGCGTTTCAAACCCGGAACCCCCTCCACCGGGCCCACGAGTACCTCCTGCGTTGTGCCCTGGAGGTGTGCGATGGCCTTCTGCTTTCGCCCCTGATGGGGGAGACGAAACCGGGGGACCTCCCCGCCGGGGTGCGGCTCCGGACCTACCGGGCGCTCCTGGACAACTACTTCCCGGAGGACCGTGTCCTCATCGCCGCCTTCCCGGCCAACATGCGGTACGCCGGGCCCCGGGAGGCGATCTTCCACGCCCTCTGCCGCAAGAACTTCGGCGCCACCCACTTCATCGTGGGCCGGGACCACGCCGGGGTGGGGGACTTTTACGGTCCGTACGAGGCCCAGGAGATCTTCGATCGCTTCTCCCCGGGGGAGCTGGGGATCGTGCCCTTGAAATTCCGTCCGGCGTTCTGGTGTAAACGGTGCGGGGGGATGGCCACGGAGAAGACCTGTCCCCATCCGGAGTCGGAGCGGGTGAGCCTCTCGGGGACGGCGTTGCGGGAGATGCTCCGCCGGGGGGAGGTGCCCCCGCCGGAGATCACCCGCCCCGAGGTGGCACGGATACTCATCGAGGCGATCGGGGGCGGGGGGCGATGACATCCCGGGTGCTGGTCATCGGCCTCGATTGCCTCGACCCGGGGTTGGTGGAGCGTTTCCTCGACGACCTCCCGACGCTGCGGGGATTGATAGAGGCGGGGGAGTTCCGCCGGCTGCGGTCGGTGGACCCCCCCATCACCGTGCCCGCGTGGATGTGCGCCTTCACCGGGAGGGATCCGGGGGAGCTCGGGATCTACGGGTTCCGGAACCGCGCCGATCGTTCCTACGACGGGCTACGGATCGCCACCTCGGCGGCGTTCCGCGCCCCGGCACTGTGGGACGAGCTCGGGGGAATGGGGCTCAGATCCATCGTGGTGGGGGTGCCGGGCACCTACCCCCCCAGGCCCATCAGGGGGCTGCTCGTCTCGGGATTCCTCGCCCCGGGCATCGACCGCGACTACACCTTTCCCCGTTCCCTGAAGCACAGGATCGCGGAGATCGTGGGGGAATACATCATCGACGTGCGGGACTTCCGCACCGAGGACAAGGATCACGTGATCGAGGAGGTCCACCGGATGACGGGGCGGCGGTTCGCGCTCATGGGGGCGCTCCTCTCGGGGGAGAGATGGGACCTCGCGGTGATGGTGGAGATGGGGCCCGATCGGATCCACCACGCCCTATGGGCCCACCACGATCGCACCCACCCCAAACACGATCCGGATAGCCCCTATAAGGACGCCATCCGGGACTACTACCGCTTCCTCGACGGATGGGTCGGCCGGCTATTGGAAGCCCTCCCCGTCGACACCCAGGTGATCGTGATGTCCGACCACGGGATCCAACCCATGTACGGGGGGATCGCGGTGAACGAGTGGCTCATCCGGGAGGGCTACCTCGCGTTGAGGGAGTACCCGCGGGAACCCGTCCGCATGGATGACCTGATCGCGAGAGGCCTCGTGGACTGGTCCCGGACGGTGGCCTGGGGCGAGGGGGGGTATTACGGCCGGATCTTCCTCAACGTCCGGGGACGCGAGCCCGCGGGGGTCGTGCCCCCCGGGGACTACGAGGCGGTGCGCCGGGAGCTCGCGGCCAAGCTCGCCTCCCTTCCAGATGAGAGGGGGAACCCCCTCGGCACGCGGGTGCTCTTCCCCGAGGATATCTACCGGGAGGTCAACGGGATCCCGCCGGATCTCCTCGTGTATTTCGGCGGCCTCAGGTGGCGCTCCATCGGCACCGTGGGCCGGGGGATGATCCACTGGCACGAGAACGACACCGGGCCCGACGACGCCAACCACGCCCCCGATGGGGTCTTCATCGCCTCACCGGCCCTCGCCGGGCGGGACCTATCCCTCCTCGATATCCACGATCTCATCCTGGGCCTTTTCCGCTAGCGCGCTCGAGGTAGCGGCGCAGGGCGGGGACGCCGCCGCGGAAGGAATACGCCTCGTATCCCAGGCGCCGCAGGAGTTCGACCCCGTCCAGGCTCTGGTAGCCCACCGGGCAGTAGAGCACGAGGGGGCGGTCCCGCGGGAGTTCATCGGCCCGGTGGGGGAGATCCGCCAGCGGGATGTTGAGCGCCCCCGGGTAGTGCCAGGCCGCGTAATCCGCGGGGGGCCGTACGTCCACCACCAGCGCGCCCTCCGGGATCTCGTCGATCTGCCAACGCAGGACCTCGAGCTCGGCGTGTTCGAGCTCCAGAAGGTCCGCCGTCCTCCGCTCCGCGACGAGCCGGTCGAGGAGATCCAGGGGGAGCTTCTCCTCCTCCGCCCGGACGCGCTCGAGGGGCGCCCGGGTGACGGGATGCCTGGGGACCACGGCACAGTACTCCTTCACCCCCGCGGAGATGTCGTGGGTTCCCACTACGCGGGCGTGCCGGACGATCTCCTCCTTGTCGAAGCCGAGGAGGGGCCGCAATATCGGGATCCTCACCGCCTCCGAGGCCACCACCAGGTTGTGGAGGGTCTGGGAGGAGACCTGCCCCACCGCCTCCCCGGTCACCAGGGCCTCGTGGCC
>JAADIW010000147.1 GCA_013151115.1 Caldisericota bacterium | reverse complement strand
TGGGGCGGGGATGGTGATGCGTCCCGAACCCTTCTTCCGCGCCGTGGAAGCGATCACGCGGGAGATCGGGCGGAGGCCCTACGTGGTGTTGCTCTCCGCCCAGGGGAAGCTCTTCCGCCAGGACCTCGCCCGGGACCTCGCCCGCAGAGGGGAATTGGTCCTCCTGTGCGGCCGGTACGAGGGGGTGGATGAACGGGTGGCGGTGATGGCGGATCTCGAGCTCTCCATCGGGGATTACGTCCTCGCCGGGGGGGAGCTCCCCGCCGCGGTGGTGGTGGAGGCGGTGGCCCGGATGGTCCCGGGGGTGGTGGGACGGTACTGGTCGGCGGCGACCGATTCCTTCTTCTCCGGCCCACGCCTGGGATATCCCCAGTACACCCGCCCCCGGGTCTTCCGGGGGCTGCGGGTGCCGGAGGTCCTCCTCTCCGGCGACCACGAGCGGATCGCCCGCTACCGGGAGCGGGAGGCGTGGCGCAAGACTCTGGAGCACCGGCCCGATCTCCTGGGCCTCTCCCTCGAGCCGGACCCCTGAGACATGGCGAACCTATACGTGGCGCTGATGCACTATCCCATGAAGAGCCTGAAGGGGGGCGTGGTGGCCACCGCCATCACCTCCCTGGACGTGGTGGATATCGCCCGGAGCTGCCGGACCTACAACGTGGCCCGCTACTTCATCGTCCATCCCCTGGAGTCCCAGCGCACGATTGTCGAGCGGATCCTGGAATTCTGGCGCACGGAGCGGCCCTCCCGTGTGGAGGCGGTGGAGATCGTCTCGGTGGTCGAGGACCTGGAGCGGTGCTTCGCGGAAGTGACGGAACGGGAGGGCGATGAGCCCCTCATCTGGGGGACCTCAGCCCGTCCCGGCCTCCCCTACCCCCGAGTCGATTGGGAGGAGGCCCGGCGCCATTTGCGCACGGGGCGGAAACCGGTATTGTTACTGTTCGGCACCGGAAACGGCATGGCCGAGGAGCTCCTGTGGGCCTGCGACGCCCTCCTCCCTCCGGTGCGGGAAAAAAGCGACTACAATCACCTCTCGGTCCGGGCCGCGGCGGCGATCATCCTGGACCGGCTGAAAGGAGATGAGGGATGATGGGCTACGACGATCTCATCCGGCTGGTTGAGGCCAAATTCACGACGGACAAGGAGATCCCCGAGTTCCGACCCGGCGACGTGATCCGCGTGCACGAGCGGATCCGGGAGGGTTCCCGGGAGCGGACGGTGGTGTTCGAGGGGGTGGTCCTCAAACGGGCCGGCTCCGGCGCGCGTTCCACGGTGACGGTGCGGAAGATCGCCGCCGGGGTCGGGGTCGAGCGCACCTTCTACCTCTACTCGCCCAGCGTGCAGAGGATCGAGGTCGTCAAGCGCTCCCAGAAGGTACGTCAGGCGCGTCCGTTCTACCTGCGCCGTTACACCAACATCCACCACATCAGATGAGACCCCGCCGCAAACGGAAGCGGAGGCCGCCGCCGATCGTCCGGTTGGTACAGCGTTTCGGATGGTACCCCGGGCCGGTGGCGGCTTACCTGTTGGGGTGGGTCGAGGCCATCGTCGAGGCGGTGATCATCGCCCTCCTCATTATCAACTTTGTTACCGTCCACATGTACGTCCCCTCCGAATCGATGATCCCCACCATAAAGCCCGGGGATCGGTTCTTCGTCGACCGCATCTCCTACTACTTCCGGGACCCGGTGCCCGGGGACGTGGTGGTGTTCTGGCATCTGGAGTCGCTCCGGATCACGGGGGTCGCGGAGGGGAGCCCCGCGGACGTCGCCGGCCTCGAGCCGGGCGATTGGCTCGTATATCCGGGGGACCCCACGATCGGCGTCGGGGGCGAGCCCATCCCCCACCTCCTCGTGCTCAAGGAGCGCATCGTCGGCCATCGCGGAGGGGAACTGAGCTTCACCGTACTGCGGGGGGAGCCCCCCTTGGCGCGGCGGGTGGAGGTCTCGGTGGCGGTGCCACCGGACGCCGACGACCTCGCGGATCTCGGGATCAGGTACAGGTCCCGGAGCGCCCGGTACGTCAAGCGCCTCATCGCGGTGGGAGGCCAGACGGTGGAGATCAAGGGCGGCAAGGTATACGTGGACGGCGAAGTGCCCGATTTCGCCGTCGGCCATACCTATTGGGCGGGCGATCCCAGGATGCGGTACGGGGTCTCCCCCACCGAGGTCCCGGAGGGCCACTTCTTCGTCCTCGGCGACAACACGATGAACTCCTACGATTCCCGCTATTGGGGGTTCGTCCCGGAGCGGGCCTTCATCGGGGAGCCGTACTTCCGTATCTGGCCCTTCTCCCGTTTCGGCCCCATGAACGGGTACTTCGGCTCCTCGAAATGGTGATGTAGGGGGGATCGTGAAGGCCTTCGTTACCGGGGCCACCGGGTTCATCGGGGCCAACGTCGTCAGGGTCCTGCTCGAGCGCGGCTTCTCCGTACGGGTTCTGGTGCGGCGCTCTTCCGACCGCCGCAACATCGAGGGTCTCCCCATCGAGGTCGTCGAGGGGGACCTGCGGGATTTCACCTCCGTGAAGCGGGGCATGGCGGGCTGTGGGGTCGTTTTCCACGTGGGGGCCCTTTACTCCTTCTGGGTGCGGCCCCGGCGCCTCGTCTACGAGGTGAACGTGGACGGGACGCGCCACGTCCTCCGCGCGGCGGCGGAGTCGGGCGTCGAGGCCGTGGTCTACACGAGCTCGGTGGCGGCACTGGGCCTGGGGACGCGGGAACGCCCCGCCACCGAGGAGACCCCGGTGGACCCCCGGCACATCGTGAGCGATTACAAGAGGAGCAAGTATCTGGCCCAGCAGGTGGCCATCGAGTTCGCGCGGCGCAAGGGTTTCCCGGTCTACATCGTGAACCCCAGCTACCCCGTGGGTCCTCACGACATAAAGCCCACTCCCACCGGCCAACTGATCCTAGATTTCCTGCGGCGGAAGGTCCCCGCCTACATGGACACCGGGATGAACGTGGTGGCGGTGGAGGACGTGGCACTGGGGCATCTCCTCGTGCTGGAGCGGGGGAAGCCCGGCGAACCCTACATCCTCGGGGGGGATAACCTCACGATGAGGGAGTTCCTCGGGGTCCTCGCCGAGCTGACGGGGATCCCGGCGCCCCGGGTTCGTATCCCCTATGCGGTTGCCCTGCCCATGGCGTATCTCAACGCGTGGTACTGCCGGGTTTTCGGGGGCATGCCCCGGATGACGCCCGACACCGTGCGCATGGCCCGCCATTACATGTTCTACGATCCGCGGAAGGCGGTGGAGGAGCTCGGGTTCCCGCGGACGCCGGCCCGGGAGGCCCTGGGGCGGGCGGTGAAGTGGTTCCGGGAAACCGGGATGGCGAAAGGGGGTTGACGCGGTGGAGGTCAGGGCGAGGTACCGGGAGGGGATCTCGTTCGAGCTCGAGATCCGGGGACACCGGGTGGTGACGGACCTCCCCCCCGACAAAGGGGGGAAGGACGCGGGACCGAGCCCGCCCGAGTTGTTGGTGGCCGCGTTGGCATCCTGTGCCGGGGTGTTCGCGGCCCTCTTCGCGCGACGGAACGGCCTCTCGCCCGAGGGGATCGAGGTCGAGGCCCGGGCCCGTACGGCGGGCACGCCGATGCGCCTCGAGGACTTCGCCGTCAGGGTGAGGATCCCCGGCCTTCCCCCGGAGCTAGAGGGGAAGGCCCGGGCCTTCGTGGAGGCGTGCCTCGTGGGCCAAACCCTGCGCCGGGAGAACCACATCGCCCTGGAGATCTCCGCCTGAACCGCCCCGGGCATTGGGGTTCCCGTCCCTCCCCGGGGCGCGATGAAAAAGGAACGGGGCCGCGTGCGCGACCCCGTTCCCCCGGACAAAGGAGGGAGTGCCCCCCACCTTACTTGACTTCCTCCACCCAGACCGAGCGGACCTGGCAGTCCTTGACGGTCCAGATCTCGATGGCTCCCTCGGCCGGATCGCCGTACTCGTCCCAGGTGATCGGCCCGGAGACGCCCTGGTAGTTGATGTCTTTCCCCTGTGCCAGGAGCGCGAACGCCTTGTCGAGCTCGCCGTAGGTGACCTCGACGCCGGGCGGGTTGGCGACCTCGCGGAGCTTGGCCTGGATCGCGGGTCCCGAGGCCTCGCCCGCGGCGGCGATGGCCAGGGCGATCAGGACCACCGCGTCGTACGCCTCGGCGCGGAACGGGATCCCGCTCGCCCCGAACGCCGCCTCGTAGTCGGCCTCGAACGCGGCCCGGGCCGCCACCACCAGAGCGCCGGGGGCGGTGCCGAAGCTCCCCTCGAGGTACTGCTCGTCACACGGCCCCTCCGCCGGGCAGGCCGGTCCGGGGGTCACGCCCTCGCCCTTCATCCCGTCCGGGAACAGGAACTCTCCCTCGTACCCCTGCTCCAGGGCCTCGATGATGATCTTGTTCCCGTCGATGGGATAACCGATGAGGTTGATGGCGTCGGGATCCCCCGCCAGCGCCTGCTCCACCTCACCGCGGTAGGAGGGCTTGTTCTCCTCGTAGGGGATCATGGCGGTGACCACGTGGTCCTCGTCCTCGAAGTTGGCCTTGAACACCTCGGCGAGGCCACGGCCGTAGGCGTTGTTCACGAAGATGACCGCGACCTTCTTGTAGCCGAGGTTGCGGGCGAGGCGGGCCTCCACCACCCCCTGCAACGCGTCGGAGGGGCATGTGCGGAAGACGAAGTCGTTGTCGTCGAGCTCCGTGATCGCCGGGGAAGTCGAGGAGGGGGAGATAAGGGGTATCTGGGCGGGGATGGTAACGCTGGAGACGGCCAGCGTCACCCCGCTGGCCAGGGCCCCGACGATGGCCACGACGCCGTCGATCTCGATGAGCTTCGCCGCCGCATCCCGGCCCACGTCGGGGGAAGTGGCGGTGTCACGGACGAC
>JAADIW010000060.1 GCA_013151115.1 Caldisericota bacterium | reverse complement strand
TCCCATCTCCGCGAGATAGGAGGCGCGGTCCCACCTCACCCTCTTCCACGTGGCCGACTCCAACCGCGGGGGCCTGGGCAGGGGACATATCCCCTTTGTCCCTATCTTCCGCGCGTTGAGGCTGACGGAGTACACGGGCCCCGTGATAGTGGAATGCACCGCGCCGGGGCCCGACCCCTTCGACCCACGAAAGGGGCCGGGATGGAGGGAAGCCCTCGTCGCGGAGCTCGAGGTCTCCCTGCGCTTCCTCAGGGCCCTCGAGGACGCGCGGGTGTGACGGGGAAGCTATCCCCCGCCCCATCGGGGCGTTCGTTGTAACGGTTCGATAAGAAGCGGGGATGAAGCCACCTTCGTCCACTGTCCCAGATTCGCTCCACCGCTGAACGTGCGGCCCGCCGGGGCTTGACAACGCCCGTGGTTTTCCCCTAGAATCGAACCGGTTCGAATGAGCAGGTCTCCGACCATACGGGATGTCGCAAAAAGAGCGGGTGTGTCGGTTTCAACCGCTTCATTAGCGCTGAACGGTAAGCCCAACGTGAGCGAGGAGACCCGCCTCAGGGTCCTACGGGCCGCCGAGGAGCTCGGTTACCACCCCCACCTGCTGGCGCGGAACCTGGCCCACGGGCGGACCCGCAACCTCGGATTGATAACCCCCATCTCCCTCGAGCACCTGTTCGCCTCCGCCGGCTTCTTCTCCCAGCTCATCCGGGGGATGCACCGTGCCGCCCTGGAGGCCGGCTATAACCTCTCGCTCCACATCGCCGAATCGGAGGAGGAGGCGGTGGAGCGCATCCGCGACGTGGTGCGGGGGCGCAGCGTCGACGGGCTCCTCATCACCAACCCCACCGTCGCCTCCCCCTACCTGAGGGACCTGAAACGGCACCGGATTCCCTACGTCTTCATCGGCCACCCCCTGGAGGAGGCGGTATACGTGGACAACGACAACGTGGAGGTGAGCCGCATCGGGGTGCAGCACCTCATCCGGTGCGGACACCGACGGATAGTCTTCCTCAACGGACCGGCGCGGTTCACCTTCTGCATCGACCGCCTCCGGGGCTATCGGGCGGCCCTGGAGGAGGCCGGGATCCCCTACCGGGAGGAGCTGGTCTGGCAATCGGAGCTCGTCGAGAGCGCGGCCTACGAGGTGGTGTACCGGCTGGCTCCCCGGCATGAGTTCACCGCCGTCTTCGCCGGGAGCGACGTCCAGGCCGTGGGGGCCATCCGTGCCCTCCGGGACCGGGGCCTCGAGGTCCCGGATGACGTGGCGGTGGTCTGCGTCAACAACACCGACCTCGCGCGTCACTTCATCCCCTCCCTCACCACCGTGGACCTGCACGAGTACTGGCTCGGCTACTGGGCGGTGAAGCGCCTGCTCCAGGCGGTGGAGGGGGAACGGACCGAGCACCCCCTGCTGATCCCCGGGGAGCTCGTGGTGAGGGAATCCTGCGGATGCCGAGAACAACGACCGGGCCCGGAAGGAGGTGGTGCCGCGGAGGGAACGGAGCGTCCGACCGAACGATCCGTATAAAAACCGACCTGTGGGAGGGTGAGAGACTATGTCCAAACGCATCTGGGTGTGGTCCTTGATGGTGGCCTTCGGCCTCTCCGCCGTGGCGTGGGCCGGGCCGGTGGTGGTCAAGCTGTGGCAGTCCGAGGGCTACGGCCTCGAGGCCGTGGAGAGCCTGATCGAGAGCCTGGTCCCCGGCGTGGACCTCCAGGTGGTTGAGTACCCCTACAACGAGCTCCGCATGAAGCTCTTCACCACGCTCGCGGCCGGCGACCCGAAAGTGGCCCCCGACATCGTGATGGTGGACTCGATCTGGCTCGGCGAGTTCGTGGAGGGCGGATACCTGGCCGAGCTCACCGACGTGGTGGCCGATGAGGCGGCCGACTGGTTCGACGCCTTCCGCAACGGCTCCCAGTGGCCCGCCGGAAGCGGGAAGTATTACGGCCTGTGGTACGACACCGACGTGCGGGTGACAATGTACTGGCCGGATCTCCTCCTCGAGGCCGGGGTGAACGCCGGTGACCTCCTCTATTGGGACACCTTCATCTCCGCCTGCAAGAAGCTGAACGAGGCCCTGGCCCCTCAGGGGATCGGAGGGTTCCGCCTCGACATGGGCGGGGCGTACGCCGCCGACTTCTTCTTCTTCCCCTTCCTGTGGGCCGAGGGCGGCGAGATCCTCGTGGCGAAGGACGGCAAGCTCGTCCCCGCGTTCAACTCCGAGGCCGGCGTCAGGGCCCTCCAGTTCCTCGTCGACCTCGTGAAAGTTGGCGGCGTCGAGCCGCAGCTGGACATCTTCTGGGGCAACGACTGGGCCGCGCGCAAGTGGGCCGTCTATATACACGGCAACTGGGCCACGAGCGAATCCCGCTTCCCCGGCACCACCGCCGCCGAGCGCATGAAGAAGGTCGCCGTCCTGCCCTACCCCGTCTCCGAGCCCGGTAAGGTCCCGGTCACGCTCTCCGGCGGATGGATCATGACCATCCCCGCGATCGTCAAGGCCAAGGCCCCCGACCGCTACGCCAAGGCGGTCGAGGTCATGGAGGCCTTCCTGCGGGCCGACGTGATGGCCGAGTACGCCAGCGCCCTGGCGCGGATCCCCGTGCGGGCCGCCCTGATGGAGGAGCCCTACCGCAGCAAGCTCGCCGAGAACATCGAGTTCTTCGATTTCTATTCCAAGATGGCCTCCATCGCCAAGGTCCGCCCGGCGATCCCCCAGTGGAGCCAGGTGGCCGACGCCATCTTCGAGGCCATGCAGAAAGCGATCTTCCAAGGGGTCGATCCGCAGACGGCCCTGGACGAGGCCGCGGCCAAGGTGAAGACCATCCTGGGCGGCTGAGGCCGGGAACCGAGAGGGAGGGGAACCGTGTTCCCCTCCCTCTTTTTTTGTCCTTAATATTCCGCCAGAGGACACGGCCATGATCAAAGGCATCCTGAACAGCGAGCGGACCCTGCCGTACGTGCTCATGGCGCCACTGCTCGTGCTCCTGTTCTCGGTGACGCTGTTCCCCTTCCTGTGGAACTTCTACGTGAGCATGCACGATCTCAAGACCACGAACCTCCAATCGGGCGCGCCGTTCGTGGGCCTGGCCAACTACTTCAAGCTCTTCCGGGACCCCACCTTCCTCCATTCCCTGAAGATCTCCAGTTACTTCGTGCTGGGCTCCATGGTGGGACAGTTCGGCCTGGGACTCCTGTTGGCGATGATCCTCCACTACCACCCGGGCCCGGCCCGGGTGTTCCGCGTCATCTTCGTGATCCCCTGGATCCTCTCGGCGTTGATCATCGGCTACAGCTGGATCTGGATGTACAATTACCGTTTCGGCCTCATCAACTCCCTCCTGCGCCTGATGGGGCTGAGCCCGATCCATTGGCTCAACGACATCCGGATGGCCCTATGGGCACTGGTCATCGCCAACATCTGGCGCGGGACGCCGTTCACCATGCTCTTCCTCGAGGCGGCCCTGAAGACGATCCCCAGCGAGCCCTACGAGGCGGCCAAGGTGGACGGGGCCACGTCCTGGCAGAGCTTCCGTTACATCACGCTCCCCCTCCTGCGGCCGGCGATCGCCATCAATCTCATCCTCGTCACCATGTGGACCTTCAACCTGTTCGACACCATCCTCGTCATGACCAAGGGGGGGCCCGCGAACGCCACCCTCACGACGGCCATGTACATGTATAAATCCGCCTTCGAATACGGCCTCCTGGGCTACGGGTCCGCGATCACCATCGTGATGCTCCTGATAAACGCCCTCCTGGCCGTGCTCTACTTCAAGACCATCGGGAGGCGGGCGTGAGGCGGGGGACGATCCTCAGGAAGGCGCTCGTGTATTCCTTCTTGATCCTGTACGCCATCTTCACCCTCCTCCCCATCTACTGGGTGTTCGTCACCTCGGTGAAGCCCTCCGCCGAGGTTGAGAGCTTCCCGCCCACCCTCCTCCCCCACAGTTTCTCCCTCGAACACTACGAGTTCGTGTTCCTCAAGACCCGGGTGGTACGGGGCATCGTGAACAGCCTCATCGTCACCGTGGCGGTCACGGCCATCTCCCTCGTCTCGGCGAGCATGGCGGGTTACGCCCTGGCGCGGTTCCGCTTCCCCGGGAAAAACGCCCTCACCGCCGCCATCCTGGGCCTGTACCTGATCCCCCCGGTGGTGAACGTGATCCCCCTCTTCCTCCTGCTGCGGACCCTGAAGCTCCTGAACACCCTGTGGGCCCTGATCCTGGCCTATCAGGCCCTGGTCCTCCCTCTGCTCACGTTCCTCCTGCGGAACTACTTCGAGAGCATCCCCCGGGAGCTGGAGGAATCGGCGCTGGTGGACGGATGTACCCGGCTGGGGGCCCTGTGGCGGGTGACCCTGCCCCTCTCGATCCCCGGGCTGGCCACCGCGGCCATCTTCGCGTTCATCTTCTCGTGGAACGAGTTCATCTTCGCGTTGCTCTTCCTGTTCTCCGACGAGCTCAAGACTTTCCAGCTCACCCTGATGGAGTTCGTGAAGCTGTACCGCATCGACTGGGGCGCCCTCACCGCCGCCATGGTGGTCGGGATGGCCCCGGTCCTCTTCTTCCTCGCGGTGGCCCAGCGCTATCTGATCGCCGGCCTGTTGGGAGGCGCCATCAAACGCTGAGGCGCGCGTTAAAATCGTCGATCGTTCGGGATGAGGAGAGGAGATACGGGAATGGAGAGGGACGACAAGACCTTGGTTATCGTGGTGCCGCATACCCATTGGGACCGGGAATGGTACCTCCCCTTCGAGGAATTCCGCTGGTGGCTCGTGGGGGCGATCGACAGGCTCCTGGACCTCTGCGACCGCGATCCGGATTACCGTTTCATGCTCGACGGCCAAGTCATCGCCCTCCTGGATTACCTGGAGATCAGGCCGGAGAGGGAGGAGAGGCTCCGGGAGCTGATCCGCGAGGGCAGGATC
>JAADIW010000090.1 GCA_013151115.1 Caldisericota bacterium | reverse complement strand
GACCCCGGTCGCACCGCCCGTCTCCGCGAGGACGAGCTCCATCGATTTCTCGCCGCTTATCACCGTGAGCGTGGCCTCCTCGGGCCCACAGGTCACGTCCAGGTCCGGTGCCTCGAGGCGGACGGTGTAGGTGCCGCAGCACAGCTCCGTGACCTCGTTGCCCTCGGCGTCCAGGAGCTTCAACGTGTGGGTCACGGCCTGCGGGCGCGCGACCCGGGCGGTGGCGCTCGGCCCGGGCGGCATCTCGCCCGGCCCTTTCGGGGCATGGGCGACGGCGCCCGCGAGGTCCACCGCCGCCACCAACATGTCCCCCGCGTCGGCGACGATCACGGCCGCCATCCCCTCCCGTACCGGGTCACAATCGCGCCGGAGTTGGATCGGGCCCCACACGAGCTCATCGCCCACACGCTGGGGCCCCACCGGGGTGGAACTCCAGTTCTTCTGCAGGTTCCAGATGAACAGCCGGGGTTCACCCATCCCCTTCGCCCCCGTCAGGGCGACGTAGAACTCCGCCTTGAGCGGGACCAGTTCCACCGACGGCCCCGTGGGTTCGAGTCGGAACTCCAACGTGGCCCCGAACACGGCCATCGCGGAGAGCACAAGTCCCATCAATGTCGCAACAATCCTCATCTTTATCCGCCTCCTTCGGGGAAGATTATAGCGTCTTGCAAAGACGGGCCCTGTGACGCAAATTACTCCGCCACTACATCGCGCTGTGAGGTGAGAAGATGAGAAAATCCGCGATATTTCTCCTGCTCGGCCTCGGGCTCCTGTTCGCCGGGGGATGCATCATGCAGGGGGATCGGGAACCGCTGAGGGCGGTGATCGTCACCGAACCGGCCCCCCCGCGCGGCGACCCGCCCCTCACCGTGCGGTTCTCCGCGGCGCAGTCCACCGGGGAGATCGACGAATACATATGGCAGTTCGGGGACGGGAACACCGCCACGGGTAGCGTGGCCGAGCACACTTATACCCTCCCGGGGAACTACACCGTGACCCTCCGCGTCGTGGGTCCCCAGGGGGAGGACACGGCCAGGATCACGGTGCACGTGAACTCCGCCCTCCCGGAGATAGAGTACTTCGAGGTGGACCGGACGATCGTCCACGCCACCCACCAGATATATTTCTACGCCACCGCCCACGACCCCGATGGGGAAGTGCGCTTCTTCCACTGGGATTTCGGCAACGGCGAGACGGCGGTGACCTCGAACGGGGACATCGGCTACGCCTATCCCGAGCCGGGGACGTTCACGGTGACGGTGCGGGCCGAGGACGACAACGGCGACCTCTCGGAGCCGGCCTCCGTCACCGTGCAGGTCCTCCCGCCCTGCCCGTGTGACTGATGCCGGAGCGGTTGGAGATCCCGGACGTCGAGGGGGCGCTGCGCGACCTCGTCCGCCAGATACCCCCGGGGCGGGTGACCACCTACAAGGCGCTGGCCGAGGCCCTGGGCGATCCGGGCGCCGTACGGTTCGTGGCCGCGTGGCTCGCGGCCCACGCCACGGAGCTCCCGGTCCATCGGGTGGTCCACGCTTCCGGCGCCGTGGGCAAGGCCGAGTTCCTGGAGCCCGAGGAGCTCGCGGAGCGGCTGCGCCGCGAGGGCGTGAGGGTGGACGGCCTCGTGGTCACCCCGCTAATCCGCTACTTCTTCGCCGATTTCGACACCGATAGGCCCCTGGAGCGGCTCCGGCGGGAACAGGAGGAGATCGCCCGTCGGACCGAGCTGCGCCCCCTCCCCCCGGACGTCTCCCGGGTGGCCGGGGTGGACGCGGCGTACCTCGACTCGGAGGGGATCGGGATCTACGTCCTCTGCGACTGCGGGGGGGAACCCATCGACTACGTGGAGGTCCGCCGCGAGATCCGCTTCCCCTACATCCCCACCTATCTCTCCTACCGGGAGCTCCCCCTGTACCTCGCCGCGGCGGAGGAGGCCGAGGGGAAGGGGCTCACGGCGGACGTGATCCTTGTGGACGGCAACGGGATCCTCCACCCCCGGCGGGTGGGGATCGCGACGCATCTGGGGGTGCTCCTCGATCGGCCCACGGTGGGGGTGGCGAAACGGCTCCTCTGCGGGGAGGTGAACACCGCCGGCATGGCCATCGGGGAGTGGCGCCCGGTGGTCTTGGATGGGGAGACGGTGGGGGCGGCCATGCGCACCGCCCGGAACCGCACCATCTTCATCTCGCCGGGGCACCTCGCGGACGTCCGCAGCGCCGTGGACCTCGTGGCCTCGCTGCTCGCGGATGGGCCCCTGCCGGAGCCCCTCCGCTGGGCCCACGAGCTCGCCGCGGAATCGCGGGCCGGGGCGTAAATTATTACTTGAAAGTCTTGAAAACGTCCCGGCGGGGAGATAGCCTTGCACATGCCATGGCCATTCTCGAGGTGATGGATCTCGTCGTCTCCGTGGAGGGGAAGAGGATCCTGAACGGGGTCACCCTTTCCCTCGAGGAGGGGAAGGTGCACGCCCTCATGGGCCCGAACGGCTCGGGCAAGTCCACCCTCGCGTTCGCCATCGCCGGACACCCCGACTACGCGATCGAGTCCGGCCGGATCCTCCTCGCGGGGGAGGACATCACCGGGCTTCCCGCGCACGAGCGCGCGCGGAGGGGGCTCTTCCTGGGCTTCCAATACCCCCCGGAGGTGGAGGGGGTGAAGCTCCGGGAGTTCCTGCGGCTCGCCGCCGCGAACTGCCAGGAGCCGTTCTGCGAGTTCCAGAAGCTGTACCGGGAGGCCCTGGAATACCTCGACATGGAGGACCTGGCCGAGCGGGAGCTGAACGTGGGCTTCTCCGGCGGGGAGAAAAAACGCTCCGAGCTCCTCCAGATGCGGGTCCTGCGCCCGCGGGTGGCCCTCCTGGACGAGCCCGATTCCGGGGTGGACGTGGACGCCCTGCGCCTGATCGCCGCCGGGATCGAGGAGGCGGCCCGCGCGGGCACCGCGGTCCTCCTCATCACCCATTATCCCCGGATCCTGGAGCACCTGCCCCCGGCGAAGGTGTTCGTGCTGGACGGGGGAAGGATCGTGAAGGAGGACGGGCCCGAGCTCGCATGGGAGATCGAGCGTACCGGATACGAGGCGGTGAGGTGATGCGACGCACGCGCACCGGGCTCACGGCGGAACTCATCGAGGAGATCTCCCGGGAGAAGGGGGAGCCCCGCTGGATGCTGGAACACCGGCTCCGCTCCCTGCGGATATTCGCGGAGCTCCCCATGCCCCGCTTCGGCCCCGACCTATCCGAGGTGGACTTCGACGACATCGCCTACTACCTGCGCACGGTGGAGCCGGTGAAAAGCTGGGACGAGCTGCCCGAGGAGATCCGGCGCACCTTCGAGGAGCTCGGCCTCCCCGAGGCGGAGCGCAAAGCACTGGCGGGGATCGGGGCCCAGGTGGACTCCGAGGTGGTCTACCGCTCCATCCTGGAGGAGGTCCGCGCCCAGGGCGTGATCTTCGAGCCCATGGAGGAGGCCCTCCGCAATCACCCCGAGCTCGTACGGGCACATTTCATGAAGGTCATCCCCCCCGAGGACAACAAGTTCGCCGCCCTCCACGGCGCCGTCTGGTCCGGCGGCACGTTCGTGTGGGTCCCGGAGGGTGTGGAGGTGGAGATCCCCCTCCAGGCCTACTTCCGTATGCAGACGCAGGGGGTGGGCCAGTTCGAGCATACCCTGATCGTGGCCGAGCCCGGGAGCTCGGTGCACTACATCGAGGGCTGCTCGGCGCCCCGCTACACCAAGGTCGCGTTGCACGCGGGGATGGTGGAGATCGTGGCCAAGGAGGGGGCCCATGTGCGGTTCACCACCATCCAGAACTGGTCGCGCAACGTCTACAACCTCAACAACAAGCGGGCCATCGCCCACGCCGGGGCGGCGGTGGATTGGGTCTCGGGGTCGCTGGGGAGCAAGGTCACCATGCTCTACCCCTCCACCATCTTGGCGGGGGCGGGGGCCAAGACCGAGAACCTCTCCTTCAGCTTCGCCCGGGACGGCCAGTGGCTGGATCTCGGCGCCAAGGCGATCCATCTCGCCCCGGACACCTCCTCCCGGCTGGTCTCCCGCTCCGTCGTCCGGGGGAAGGCGAAGGCCGTCTTCCGGGGCAAGCTCTACGTGGCCCCCGATGCCCGGGGGGCCAAGGGCCACGTGGAGTGCTCCACGCTGCTCCTCTCCCCCGAGGCGGAGACCGAGACCATCCCCACCCTGGACGTGCGGAACGACGAGGTGGAGGTGGGACACGAGGCCACCGTGGGACGGGTGTCCCGGGAACAGCTCTTCTACCTCATGTCCCGGGGCCTGGACGAGGCGGAGGCCATGAGCTTGATCGTGAACGGGTTCGTCTCCCCGATCCTGAAGGAGATCCCGTTCGAGTACGCGGTGGAGCTCCGGAGACTCCTCGAGATGAGCTTCGCGGAGGCGATCGGATGAGGGACGTACGCGCCGATTTCCCCGTATTGGAACGGGAGGTCAACGGACGGCCGCTCGTCTACCTCGATTCCGCGGCCACCTCCCAGAAGCCCCGCCATGTGATCGAGGCGGAGACGCGGTTCTACCGGGAGGCGAACGCCAACGTGCACCGCGGCCTCTACGCCCTCTCGGTGAGGGCCACCGAGCTCTACGAGGGGGCGCGCCGCAAGGTCGCGGCGTTCATCGGGGCCGCCCCCGAGGAGGTCATCTTCACCCGCGGGACCACCGAGTCCCTCAACGCCCTCGCCCACTCCCTGGCGGAGGCGCGGGTGGGGGCCGGGGACGAGATCCTGGTCACGGTGATGGAACACCACGCCAACCTCGTCCCCTGGCAGCTCGCGGCGCGACGCAAGCGGGCGCGGCTCGTCGCCGTGGGCATCACCCCCGAGGGGAAACTGGATCTCGACGACTTCAAGGGGAAGCTCTCGTCCCGCACGCGGATCGTGGCGGTGACCCACGTGTCCAACGTCCTGGGGACGGTGAA
>JAADIW010000097.1 GCA_013151115.1 Caldisericota bacterium | reverse complement strand
TCCCCACCTCCCCCAGGTCCCCCGCCACGTCCTGGGTGGAATCCACCTCGGCGAGGCGGACGATCCACCACCGGGCCGGACGCTCGGCGGCGGACGATGGAGGAAAGGCCTCCTCGAGGGGCTTCCCGTCCAGGTTGCCCATCAGCTTCTCACGCGGCGGAGGTAGATCCGGCCGGATTTCCCGTGGATCTTGGTCGAGAGGCGCTCCCGCTCGTCCCGGCGTCGGTTCCCCTCCTCCCCGGAGAACTCCACCGTGTACTCCGGATCGGGGATGGGGCCTTCCACCAGGGAGACGGCGAGGACCTCCTCCTTTATGCGGTCCGGGAACCTACCGAAGATCTCGCCGATCTCTCCCTCGTAACCCAACTCGATCCGGTCGGTGACCTCGAACCCCGCCTCCTTGCGGGCCAGCTGGATCCGGTGGATCAGCTCCCGGAGGTCGCCCTCGGCCCGGAGCTCCTCGTCCAACCGGGTATCCAACGCCACGGCGATCCCGGCTTCCTCGAGCAACACGTGCCCGGGCACGGTCTCCCAGGAGACCTTCACATCCGCGGGGGTGAGCTCCACCTCCTCCCCGTTCACGTCCAGGACCGCCTTCCCCGCCTGGAGATCCCGAAAGAGCGCAGCGTGATCCGCCCGCTCGAGCGCGGCGGCGACCTTGGGAGCGAGCGCCCCGAGGCGGGGCCCCAGGGAGGCGAAGTTCGGCGCGAGCACCGGCCGCCGGAGCTCGTCCAGATCGTCCACGATGGCGATCTCCTTCACGTTGAGTTCGGCCGCGACGAGGTCCCACAGTTCCGCCGGGATATCCTCGTCCCCGGGGGCCCGGAGCACGTAGAGGGTGCGCAGTGGCTGGCGGACCTTGACCTTGGCGAGGTTCCGCGCCGCGAGCCCCAGGTTCGCCACCGCCCGGACCCGCTCCATCCACCGCTCCAGGGCCTCGTCCCGGGCCGCCGGCTCGGGCCACCCCGAGAGATGGACCGATTCGGGATCCCCGTCGGCCCTGAGAGACTGCCACATGGCCTCGGCGAGGAACGGGGTGAAGGGGGCGATGAGCACGGCCAGGGTCTTCAGGGCCCGGTAGAGGGCGTGATAGGCGGAGCGCTTGTCGTCCGTCCACTCCCCGCCCCAGAACCGGGGCCGGGAGAGACGGATGTACCAGTTGGAGAGGTCATCCACGTACCGCTCCAGGGCCCGGCAGGCCTCCACCACCTTGTAGGCGTCCAGGTACCGGGTCACCTCCTCCACCGCCCGCGCGGTGCGGGAGAGGAGCCAGCGGTCGAGGAACGGTCGCTCATCGGGCACCGGCATTTCCGGATCGAACCCATCGATCCCCGCGTAGAGGGCGAAGAAATCGTGGGAGTTCTTCACCGTCTCCAGGAACCCGGCCCGGGCCTTCTTGACGCCCTCCAGCGAGATCCGCCTTACCGTCCAGGGGGCCGACTCCGCCGCGAGATACCACCGGATGGCATCGGCCCCGTACTGATCCGCCACGGGGAGGGGATCGATCACGTTCCCCCGGGACTTGCTCATCTTCTGGCCCCGCTCGTCCAGGCCGAGTCCCGTCACCAGGACCCGCTTGTAGGGGGTCTTCCCGTGGAGGAGCACCCCGGTGACGAGGAGGGTGTAGAACCAACCCCGGGTCTGATCGAGCCCCTCGCAGATGAAGTCCGCGGGATAATTCTCCCGGAAGAGGCCCTCGTTTTCGAAGGGATAGTGCCACTGCGCGGTGTGCATGGACCCCGAGTCGAACCAGGTATCGATGACGTGGGGCACCCGCTCCATCTCCCCGCCACAATCGCAGCGGAGCACCACCCTGTCGATGTAGGGGCGGTGGAGCTCCACCTCGCGGGCGAGCCCCGGGTCGACGGCACGCTCCACCAGCTCCTCCCGTGAACCGATGACCGCCGTGGCACCGCATTCCCGGCAGGTCCACACGGGGAGGGGGGTGCCCCAAAAGCGATCCCGGGAGAGGGCCCAATCCCTCATCGAATTGAGAAAATCGCCGAACCGCCCCCGGCCCACGTGTTCGGGGATCCACTCCACCGTCCCGTTCTCGGCGATGATCTCCTCCTTCCTCCTCGTCGTGGCGATGAACCAGGACTCGAGGGCGTAGTAGAGAAGCGGCGTGTCGCAGCGCCAACAGAACGGATACTCGTGTTCCACCGTCCCGGCGCGGAAGAGGCGTCCCTTGGCCCGCAGGTCCTCCAGGATCAGCGGATCGGCGTCCTTGACGAATTTCCCCCGGGCCAGGGGGAACTCCTCGGTGAACCTACCGGAGGGGTCCACGGGCTGGACGAAGGGGAGGCCCGCCGCCTTCCCGAGCTCGTAGTCCTCCTCGCCGAAGGCCGGGGCGATGTGGACCACCCCGGTCCCCTCCTCCATGGATACGAAATCGGCCGCTACGACGCGGTAGGCGCTCTCCTCCCGGGCTACCAGGGGGTAAAGCGGCTCGTATGCCGCTCCGACCAGCTCCTCCCCGCGGAACTCCCGCAGGATCTCCGGCTCCTCCCCGAATACGGCCTTGAGGCGCGGCTTCGCCAGGATCAACCGCGCTCCCCGGAACTCGACTTCCACGTAGGTGGCGCCGGGGTCCACCGCCAGCGCGACGTTGGCGGGCAGCGTCCACGGGGTGGTGGTCCAAACGAGGATCTTCACGCTGGGGTCGTCCACAAGGGGCATCAGCACGAACACTGAGGGGTCCGCGGTGGTGCGATAGCCCTGGGCCACCTCGTGGGAGGAGAGGGGTGTGCCGCAGCGGGGGCAATAGGGGAGGACCTTGTGCCCCCGGTAGAGGAGCCCCTGTTCGTGGATCCGCTTTATCGCCCACCAGAGGGACTCGATGTAGTCGTCGGTCATGGTGACGTAGGGGTGCTGGAGGTCGATCCAGAACCCCATGCGCCGGATCATCTCCTCCCACTTGCCGATGTAGAAGCGCACCGACTCCTTGCACTTCTCCACGAACCGCTCGACGCCGTAGGAGATGATCTCGGGCTTGCTCCTTATCCCCAGCTCCTTCTCCACCTCGATCTCCACCGGGAGCCCGTGGCAGTCCCAGCCCGCCTTCCGGGGGACATGGAACCCCCGCATGGTCTTGTAGCGGGGGAAGAGGTCCTTGTAGAGCCTGGCGAGGAGGTGGGCGAAGTGGGGCACGCCGTTCGCCGTGGGGGGGCCCTCGTAGAACACGAACCGAGGTCTCCCCTCGTTACGGGCGACGCTGCGCTCGAAGATCTTCCCCTCTTCCCAGAACCGGAGGATCTCCGCCTCGCGGCGTTTGGGGTCCTTCTCTATCTTCCGGGGCTGAAAGGGCATCCTTCCTCCTTTTCGAATACGTACCGAAGGGAATTATCCGAAACGTTCGGGAAATACCGGGGAACCTCTTCTCGGCCTAGTTCCCTGCCCCCTGGCGGGGCAGGATGATGAGGGGACCTCGGATAATCCGGCCCATCTGGACCTCCACGACGATTATAGAATAGGGAACGCGGCGCCACAAGCGCCCGCCGATTTCATCGCAACATCCGGGACACGAACCTCTCCTCCCCCAGGAGCCCTCGGGGCCGCAGGATGAGGATGGCGATGAGGATCACGCCCACCAATACGATCCGCAGGGCGCTCGCCTGGACGTCGGTGAAGGGGAGATAGCCGGTGAGGAAGTCGGTGGCGGCCCACAGGCCCCAGATGAGGAACGCCCCCAATATCGCTCCCTTGTTGTTCCCCGAGCCCCCCGCGACGAGCATCACCCACACGATGAAGGTGCCGTAGAATGGCTCGAATTTCTCGACGCTCAGGAACCGGGCGTAATGGGCGTAAAGGCTCCCGGCCATCCCCATGAGGGCCGCCCCCAACACGAACGCCTGGAGCTTGAACGCGGCCACGTTCTTCCCCTGGGCGGCCGCCGCCACCTCGTCCTCCCGGATCGCCCGCAGTACCCGACCCCAGGGGGAACGAAGTATCCGCTCGAGCAGCCAGTAGAGGACCAGGAGGGTGAGGAGGACGAGCGCGAGGTAGAACCAGTTATACGCCCCCTCCAACAGCCTCCGGGCCCAGTCCGGCAGCCCCGGATGGGCGGAGAGGAGCCCCGCGATCCCCCGCTGGATCGTGGGAAAGAGGGGGGAGGGGATGTTCTTTATCCCCCAGACCCCGTTGGTGAGCCAGGCCTCGTTCTTGATGATGAGCCGCAGCACCTCGGCGATCCCGATGGTGGCGATAGCGAGGTAGTCCTCGCGGAGCCGTATCGTGATCCAACCGATGAACAGGGCGAGGATGGCCGCCACGACCGCGCTCCCCAGGAGCCCCACCGGGAAGGGGAGCATCCACCCCCCGAAGACCCGCCAGTCGAGGCTCCCCGGGGGAGGGCCCGAGAGCAGGGCCGAGGTGTAGGCCCCGATGGCGTAGAAGCCCGCGATCCCGATGTTGAAGAGGCCCGTGTACCCCCACTGCACGTTGAGACCCAGGGTGAGCACCCCGTAGATCCCCGCGGTGATCGAGAAGAACACGAGGTAGTTGAGGATCCCGACCACGGTGTCCATCAGCGCCTCCCGAACAGCCCCTGCGGCCGGAGGATCAACATCAACACGAGGATCCCGAAGGCGATGGCGGGTTTATAGGCGGTGGAGACGAACGCGGTGGAGACCTCCTCCGCCATCCCGATGAGCATCCCCCCGGCCATGGCCCCGTAGGGGCTCCCGATCCCCCCGAGGATCACCGCGGCGAACAGGGGAAGGAGCGCCTGCCACCCGAGCTCGGGGGTGATCAGCTTGTTCTCGATCCCCGAGAGTATCCCCCACGCCGCGGCCAGGGCCGCCCCGATCCCCCACGTCCAGGCGATGATGCGCTCGGTGTTGATCCCCGTGACCTGGGCGAGCTCGGGGTTGTCCGCCATGGCGCGCATCGCCTTCCCCACCTTGGTGTAGGTGAGGAAGAGGTGGAGGATGAGCACCAACACGGCCGCGAGCCCGATGATGAAGAGCTGATCCGCCTTGAGCTTCACCCCGAGGATATAGATCGCCCGCTGGATCTTGCGGGAGTAGTAATACGGATCCGCACCGGCGGAGAAGAGGATGACG
>JAADIW010000053.1 GCA_013151115.1 Caldisericota bacterium | reverse complement strand
GGTGGTTCTACACTTCAAGCTCCTCCACGCGGCCGACGATCCCGACCCCGTGGTGTACGCGGGGAAGATCGGGAAGGGGTGCCCCCGGCAGATCGAGGTGGAACGGGGCGAGGGCGGCCACACCTTCGCCGTGGATCCCGCCGATCTCGGGGCCGGGAGCGGCGATGTGATCTGGATCTACTACGAGGACCCGGACTACCCCGCCGATAGCACATACCTCCTGGTATACCTGCAATGAGATCCCTCGCGCTCCTCGTGGGGCTCCTGTGGGCGGTCGGGGGGATCGGCGCCGATCTCCCCCCGCCCGTCATCTTCGCCCACGAGCCGGTGGAGGTGGTGATGGAAGGGGGGCCGCCGCGGGCGTTCCACGGGGCGAGGCCCTACGAGCTCCGATGGGATGGGACGGCGCTCCCGGACGGGAGGACCCGCTGGGCCGGGACCTTCCCCACCGATGCCCCCCTGGGCCCGTGGTACCTCGACGCCGGCGCGGAGTGCATCTCCTTCCTACGTGTGCCCGATGACCGCGCGATCCTCATCGCGCGCGGCGCCGCGGGGATGAGGTGTTCGGTGGGCGCCGGGGTCCGCGTGGCGGACGGGACCGGCACGTGCTGGTTCGTCCTCGATCCCGGGACCCATGTGCTGACGGCCGAGTTCCCCGCCGGGGGACGGGTCACGCGGGAGCTGGATCTGGCCCCGGGTGAACGCCGCACCGTCACCTTGGTCTCGCTCGAGTTCTCCCCCACGGCCTCGGCCGCCCTGCCGGGGCGCCCCTTCCTCGTCGTGGCGCGCGTCCTCTCCCCCGTGGATCTCCCCGAGTTCCGCCTGACCGCGGAGCTCCCGGCCGGATGGGCCATGAGGATCCGAGGCCCGTGCCTCGAGGCGTTGCCGTGTGCCCTCCCGGTGTACGCCGGGACGCCCGCGGAATTGGAGCTCGTCCTGGAGATCCCCGCGGATGCCGCGGGTCCCCACGAGATCCCGATCCATATCCCCTCCCTCGGGATCCGCGAGACCCTCACCGTGGAGGTGCGGGGCTGCCTCGATCCCCGCGAGGTGGTACGTCACTGGTGCGTCGGGGACGGGGATCTCGACCTCTCGCGCGGGGGCGGCGTGACCTACGAGCGCCTGCTCTGGGCCATCGCCCACCTGGGGAAGAGGGTCCCGTTCGCCTGCCGTTCCCTCACCCGGGCGGACCTCGATGTCCTCATCGCCGAATGGGAGGGGGGCGGCTAACCCGGAGGGAAACTGCCCCCGACCTCCTTTATACTCGTTACCCGATGCGTACGGTGATCGGTCTCGAGATCCACGTGCAACTCAAGACCAGGACGAAGCTATTCTGCGGCTGTAGCGCCGATTACTTCGCGGCCCCGCCCAACACCCTCACGTGTCCCGTGTGCCTGGGGATGCCCGGGGCCCTGCCGGTCCTCAACCGGCGCGCGGTGGAGCTCGCCCTGCGGGTGGCGCTGGCCCTGGGGGCCCGGGTCCAGGAGATCTCCCGGTTCGATCGCAAGAACTACTTCTACCCCGACCTCCCCAAGGGCTACCAGATCACCCAGCGGGAGTTTCCCCTGGCGCTCGGGGGGGCGCTCCGGTTCCGCGTCGACGACGAGGAGCGCACCGTGCGCGTCCGCGAGATGCACCTGGAGGAGGACGCGGGGAAGCTCATCCACACCGACGACGGGGCGCGGGTGGACATGAACCGCTGCGGGGTGCCCCTCATCGAGATCGTGACCGAGCCCGACATCCGCTCCCCCAAGGAGGCCCGGGAGTTCCTCCGCGCCCTGCGGACCCTCCTGCGTCACCTCCGGGTATCGGACGCGGACATGGAGAAGGGGGAGCTGCGCTGCGACGCCAACATCTCCATCTCCGTCGATGGGACGATGGGGACGAAGACGGAGATCAAGAACCTGAACTCCTTCCGCGCGGTGGAGCGGGCCCTCGCCGCCGAGGAGGAGAGGCAGCGGGCGCTCCTCTCCCGGGGCGGGACGGTGGAGCAAGTCACCTTCGGCTGGGACGAACACGCGGGGCGCCTCGTGCTCCAGCGGGCCAAGGAGGAGGCCCACGATTACCGCTACTTCCCCGAGCCGGACCTCGTGCCCTTGGTGGTCACCCGGGAGTGGCTCGAGCGGGTGGAGCGGGAGATGCCGGAGCTCCCCTGGGAGCGGGAGGAGCGGTTCGTACGGGAGTACGGGCTCTCGGGGAAGGACGCCGGGATCCTCATCGAGGAGCCGGCCCGGGCCGACTACTACGAGGAGGTGGTCCGCGCCTGTGGCGATCCCGGGGAGGCCGCGGGTTGGGTCCTCTCCGAGATCCTCAGCTACTGGAAGGGGGAGTCCCCCCCGATAGGGGCGGAGGCCCTTGGGCGGCTCATCACGGCGGTCCGGTCGGGGAAGATCTCGCGGACGAACGCCAAGGAGGCCCTGGAGGAGGCGATCGCTTCGGGGAGGGACCCCCTGGAGATCGTGGAGGAGCGGGGGCTTTCCCTCCTCTCGGATGAGGAGGAGCTCCGCCGCGTGGCCGAGGAGGTGGTGGCGGAGAACCCCAAGGCGGTGGAGGACTTCCGCGCCGGGAAAAAGCAGGCGATCGGTTTCCTCGTGGGCCAGGCGATGCGGAAGACCAAGGGTCGTGCCGACGCGAAGCGGCTATCCCGCATCTTCCTGGAGATCCTCGGCGCGAACTGAGTTTCCCCACCGAGAAGCGCGTGACGGGAGGGATCATGGCGGGAACGTACGCGGTGATATTGGCGGGGGGGAAGGGGGAGCGGCTTTGGCCCGCGACCCTGGCGCGGCCGAAGCCCCTCCTCCCCTTCGGGGGTAACGGGAGGACGCTGATCCGGGCCACCTACGAGCGGGTCCTGCCCCTCGTGGGCGCGGAGGGGATCTACCTCGTCGCCACCGGGGAGCTCGCCGAGGCCCTGGGGGCGGAGCTCGGGCTTCCCCCGGAACAGCTGATCCTGGAGCCCTACGGGAAGAACACCGCCCCGGCGGTGGGGCTCGCGGCCCTCCTGCTCGGGGCCCGTGATCCCGAGGGGATCATGGTCGTGCTCCCCGCGGATCACCGCATCGAGGACGAGGAGGCCTTCCGGAGGGCGCTCCGCGCGGCGGCGCGGGCGGCGGAGGAGGGGTACCTGGTGACCCTGGGGATCCGTCCCACCTACCCCGCCACCGGCTACGGCTACATCGAGGGGGGCGAGCCCCTGTTCACGGCCGAGGGCTACACGGTCCACCGCGCGCGGCGCTTCGTGGAGAAGCCGGACCGCGCGACCGCCGAGGCCTACCTCTCCCGGGGGAACTTCTTCTGGAACTCCGGGATCTTCATCTGGCGGTTCTCCCGGATCCTCGAGGAGATCGAGCGGCACCTGCCGGGGCTCGCGGCGGGCCTCGCCCGCCTGCGGGAGCACATCGGTGAGCCCTCGTTCGCGGAGGCGGTGCGGGCGGCCTACGCCGGGGCGGAGGGGACCTCCATCGACTACGGGGTGATGGAGAAGGCGGAGCGGATCGCTACCATCCCCGTCTCCTTCGGCTGGAGCGACCTGGGCGATTGGCACGCCATCTGGGAGGTCTCGCGGAAGAGCCCCCAGGGGA
The DNA here is from genome assembly GCA_013151115.1 of Caldisericota bacterium. GTDB lineage: Bacteria > Bipolaricaulota > Bipolaricaulia > Bipolaricaulales > Bipolaricaulaceae > UBA3571. Next base: position 1,592 of record JAADIW010000053.1, on the reverse strand, counting down.
ACGCCGCCGCGAACGCGGAACTCGTCGCCCGCGATGCCAAGGGGAGCCTCGTCTTTTCCCTGACGCGCAAGCGCGTGGGGCTCCTGGGGGTAGATGGCCTCGCGGTGGTGGACGCCCCCGGGGCGCTCCTCGTGGCCCGCCGAGACCGGGCCCAGGAGGTGCGGGAGATCGCCCGGGCGTTCGCGGCCCGGGAACACGATTGGCCGGAACTTTACCGGCTCGACACCGGGGGGATGCTGGGGGCCATCGAGGGATTTCCGGAACAGTGCCGCGAGGCCCTGGAGCGGGGGCGGTCCGCCGGGCTTCCCGCGGGCCTCAAGGGCTTTACGCGCATCTGTGTGGTGGGGATGGGGGGATCGGCGATCACCGGGGATCTCCTCGGCCTCGCCCTCCCGGGGGTGGAGGACATCACCGTACGGGACTACCGGGTGCCCGATTACATCGGGGAGGAGACGCTGCTCATCGGGGCGAGCTACTCCGGGAACACCGAGGAGACGCTGACCGCGTTCCTCCAGGGGCTCGGACGCACGCGCAGGGCGTTGGGGATCTCCTCGGGGGGGAAGCTGAGGGACCTCTGCCGGGAGCGGGGGATCCCCTGGATCGGGATCCCGGGCGGTTTCCAGCCACGCGCTGCGTTGGGGCACCTCCTCTTCACCCTGCTCGGGGCCCTGGAGGGGCTCGGGCTCCGGGCCGAGGGCCTGGAGGAAGCCCTCGACGTCCTCTCCCGGATGGCGGGGGAGCTCTCCCCCCGCGTTTCCCCCAACCGGGCCCAGGAGCTCGCGGCGAGGCTCTGGCGGAAGATCCCGGTGATCTACGGGGCCACGGGCACCACGGCCCCCATCGCGTTCCGCTGGCGTACCCAGATCAACGAGAACGCGAAGCAACCGGCGTTCTCCGCGGAGCTCCCCGAACTCTGCCACAACGAGATCGTGGGATACGAGCTCGCCGGCGAGCTGTTCCCCGGGATCGTTCGGGTGTTCCTGCGCACCTCCCGGGATCACCCGCGGGTGGCCCTGCGCGTCGAGATCCTCAGGGGGGTGCTGCGGCGCCGGGGGCTGGAGTTCCTCGAGCTCCGCGGCGAGGGCGGGGGGGGTCTGGCCCAGGCCCTCTCGCTCCTCTACCTGGGGGACTGGACGAGCGCGTACCTCGCGCTTCTCAACGGGGTCGATCCCACCCCGGTGGCGCCCATCTCGGAGCTCAAGGATCGCCTGGCCCGCGAGCCCTGGGACCCGGCGGCCGGGCCTTAGCGCGCGGCGCTCACAGCGCCTTGATCATGTAGGCCCAACGTCCCCGCTCCTCGGCGCCGAGGTCGCGGAGGATCCGCATCGCCCCCGCCTGATCTTCCCAGAGATCGAGGTGGAGCTCGTCCTTCCCGGCGCGCCTCATGAGCCCGATGGCATATCCGAGGAGCGCACGGTACGCGTCCGTGTCCCGCAGCAGGGGCACGCCCATGAAGCAGACGGGTTGGAAGGCGTTCCAGGAGATCCGGACGACCCCCGCGAGGTCGTCCCCACGGCGCGCCGCGAGCACCCGCTCCCGGAACCCGAAGAGGCGGGCCCACGGGCTCCCGTAGTTGCGCTCCACGGCGAGCA
>JAADIW010000144.1 GCA_013151115.1 Caldisericota bacterium | reverse complement strand
TCCGCGTCCCGGGCGCCGCCCGCGGGACCTCCTTCGGCACCTCCTCGAGCCGCTGCACCAGGAGCCGCAGCAGCTCCCCCACGCCCTCCCCGGTGACCACGGAGATGGGGTGGATCTCCACCCCGGCTTCCCGGAACCGCGAGATCCGACGGGAAAGCTCCTCCGGCGGCAGGAGGTCGATCTTGTTTCCCGCCACCACCTCCGGCTTCCCCCGCAGCTCGTCCCAAGCCTCGAGCTCCCGGCGGATGGCGAAGTAGTCGTCCAGGGGGTCGCGGCCCTCAACCCCGGCGAGATCCACCATGTGGAGGAGGATCCGGGCGCGGGTCGCGTGGCGGAGGAAACGGTCCCCGAGGCCCCGACCCGCGTGGGCCCCTTCCACGAGCCCGGGTAGGTCGGCGAGGACGAAGCTCCTCCCGTCCACCTCCGCGACGCCGAGGTGCGGTTCCAATGTGGTGAAGGGGTACGGGGCCACCTTGACCTTCTTGCGGGAGACCCGGGAGAGGAACGAGGACTTCCCCACATTGGGGAAGCCCACGATCCCCACGTCGGCCAGGAGCCGCAACTCCAGCACCAACCACCGCTCCTCCCCGGGTTCGCCGAGCTCCCGGATCCTCGGGCCCTTCCACCGGTTGGAGACGAAGGCGCTATTGCCGCGCCCCCCCTTCCCCCCGCGGGCGACCACGACCCGCATCCCCTCCTCGTTGAGGTCGGCGATGACCTCGCCGGTGTGGAGGTCGCGGACGAGGGTCCCCACCGGGACGGGGATCACCAGGTCCTTTCCGCGTTTCCCCTGGCGCTTATTGGGACCACCCGGCCCCCCGTCCTCAGCGCGGAAATGGACCTGGTGGCTGAAGTGGAGGAGGGTGTTCATGGAGCGGGTGGCCTCCAGGATGACATCGCCTCCATCGCCGCCGTGCCCCCCGTCCGGGGTCCCCAGAGGGTTGTACTTGGTGCGGTGGAAGCTGATGAGCCCGTCGCCACCCCGCCCCCCGGCGACGTGGATCCTGGCCTCGTCTATCCACACATCAGGCCTTTTGGCCCTCCTCCACGGGGATCACGTTCACGTAGCGGCGCTTGCGGCCGGCGAACTCCACGTAGCCCTTCACCTTGGCGTACAGGGTGAAGTCCCGGCCCATACCGACGTTCTTTCCCGGCCAGAAGCGGGTGCCCCGCTGGCGGACGATGATGCAGCCGGGCCAAACGAGCTCGCCGCCGAACCGCTTGATGCCGAGACGCTTCCCCGGGGAGTCGCGGGTGTTCTGCGTGGACCCCTGACTGGATTTGTGGGCCATATGATCACCTCCTTTTCACACCTTGACGTCGAGCCCGACCTCGCGGACCACGATGTTCCCTGGACGATCGCGTTCCAGGGCCCGCAGCCCGAGGAGCATCGTCTCCAGGATGGCGTCCAGTTCCCGATCCAGGAAGGGATCGGATCGGTCGACGACATAGGAGAGCCCTTCCTCCTCGCGGCTTGCCACGGGGGAGAGGTGCAGATAGTAACGCATGCCCAAGAGGGGCGCTTCGACCAGTGCGAGGGCGGCCAGGCCCTCGGCCCCCCCGTCTCCCTTCAGGGAGACGGAGCGGATCCTCCCCTCCTCATCACGCTCGATGCGCACTTCCACCATATCAGGCCCTCTCTATGGAGACGATGCGCGTGCGCATGAAGGGCTGTCGGTGGCCCTTCAGGCGCCGGTAACCCTTTTTGGGGCGGAAGCGCTGGATCAGGACCTTGGGCCGCTTCCCCACCGCTTCCACCTCCCCCACCACCTGCACCCGCTCCACGTAGGGCCGCCCGATCTCGATCCCCTCGCCGTTCCGCAGGAGGAGCACCCGGTCGAATACCACCCGTTCGCCGGGCTGCACCCCACGGATGAGCTCGTGTTCCACCACGGTTCCCTCTTCCACCACGTATTGGTGTCCCTGTATCTCCACGATGGCGTACATGGGCGACCTCCTCTGCATTCTATCTTTCGCCTCGCCCCCGGACAACGGTCCCTCAGCGGATCCGCGTCCCCGGCCGGACCTCCCGATCCGGCGTGAGTACCGCGAGCGTGCCGTCCGCGGCCGCGAGGATCATGCATTCCGACCGGACCCCCCGGATGGTGGCCGGCTTCAAGTTCGCCACCACGGCCACGAGCTTCCCCACCAATTCCTCGCGGCGGTAATACCTCTTGATCCCGGCCACGGCCTGGGCCTTGCGGTCGCCGAGATCCAAGGTGAGCTTATAGAGTTTATCCGCGCCGGGGATCTCTTCCACGGAGACGATGCGCCCCACCACGAGTTCCACCTTTTGGAACTCCTCGATCCCTATCAACCCTTCCTCCTTCATCTCCCGGTAGCGGCGCTTCAGGTCCTCGACGTCCACGTGCTCCAGGGGCGGGGTTGGCTTGCGGGAGAGCTCCGTTCCCGCGGCCCCCTGCAGCGCATCGGCGAGCCCATGGGGGCCGATCCCCATCGTGTCCAGGACCCCAGCGGCGAAGGAGGGGACGAACGGCTCCAGCAGGATCGCGATGGCCTTCGCCAGGTGCGCCGCCGACGCCACCGCCTCCTCGTCCCCCGTCTGCCACGGGGCCTTGTGTTGGAAGTACTCGTTCCCGAAGACCGAGAGCGCGGCGACCTCCTTCAGCGCGGAGGCCAGCGACCCCTCCTCCACGTGGCGGAGCACGCGTCCGTAGACACGCTCGATCTCGTCCCGCACGGCTCCCTCCGTGGGGACATCGGGAACGCTCCCCCCGAACTTGGACCACACGAACGATAGCACCCGGTGGACGAAGTTGGCGATGTTGTTCACGAAGACCGCGTTTATCGTGCGGTCGAAATCCTCCCAGGAGAAGTTCACGTCCGCCGTCTCGGGGCGGTGGTAGAGGAGATAGAAGCGCCAGTAGACCGGGGGGAGGAGCTCCAGCGCCTCATCGGCGTAGATGCCCACGCGCCGCGTCTTGGAGAAGGACTCGCCCCCGACCCAATTCAGGTACTCGGTGGCCGCGATCTGATCGGGCAGGTGATATCCCTGGCCAGAGGCGATGAGCTGGGCGGGGAAGAAGATGGTGTGAAACGGGATGTTGTCCTTTCCCTGTGTGTAAACCTGCCAGACCTCGTCCCCGAACCAGAACCTCTTCCACCCCTCCTCGTCCCCCTGCCGCCGGAAGTGCTCGATGGTGGCGGACACGTAGCCCAAAGCGGCCTCGGCCCATACGTAGATCACCTTTCCCTCGGCGCCGGCGAAGGGGGCGGGGATCCCCCACGAGATGTCCCGGGTGACCGCCCGGGGCCTGAGTCCCGCCTCGATCATGCGCTCGGTGAAGAGTTTCACGTTGCCTCGGAAATCGCGGCCCCTCACGTACTCCAGAATCCGGGGGGCGAGCTTCTCCAGATCCAGATACCAATGCCGCGTCTTCCTGCGGACGATGTCGGTGGAACCGCAGAACGCGCACCGCGGCGTGAGTAGCTGTTCGGGCTCGAGCAATCTCCCACAGGCCTCGCATTGGTTGCCCAGGGCGTTGGGGTAACCACAGTAGGGGCAGGTACCGACGATGAAACGGTCCGCCAGAAACCGGTCACATCCGTTGCAGTAGGCGCGCTCCTCCTCGCGGGAGAAGATGTAACCGTTCGCGTCCATCTGCCGATAGATTTCGGTGACGAACTCGATGTGGACGGGTGATTCGGTGATGGTGTAATTGTCGATAGCGATGTCGAACCCCCGGATGATATCGAGGATCCGAGCGTGGACGGCCTCGACAAGCTCCTTGGGGGAGATGCCACGCCGGTGGGCCTCGTACTCGATCCGGGTCCCGTGGGCGTCGGTCCCGGATACGTGGAGGGTCTCATAGCCGAGCATACGGTAGAAACGGGTGAAGACGTCGCCGGACAGGAGACAGGCGATGAGGTTCCCGAGATGTGGGACCCCCGAGCCGTAAGGCCACGCGCTGCAGACGAGAACCCTTTTTATTTCAGGTCTCAAGGCTGCCCTCCATACCGGCGGCGATTATACCCCGCGGCCTTAGGGGCATAAAGGATTTTCACCACCTTCGATTTCGGACGTAGAGCGCGGCCCAAATGGATGTATAGGGGACTAGCGCCTGTACTTTTCCCGGAGGGCGCGTTCGACGCACCTGGGGACGAACTTGGAGACGTCGCCCCCGTAACGGGCCACTTCCTTCACGATCGACGATGAGAGAAACGAATACTTCCCCGCCGTCATGAGGAACACCGTCTCCACGTCCGAGTCCAGGTCCCGGTTCGTCAGCGCGAGCTGGAATTCGTAGTCGAAGTCAGAGGTCGCCCGAAGCCCCCGCACGATGACGCCGACCCCCAGCGACTTGGCACATTCGATGAGGAGCCCCGAATAGGTAACCACCCGGACGTCCGTGATCCCCACCTCGCGGAGGGCTTCCTCCACCAGCCGCCTCCTCTCGTCCACCGAGAAGAGGGGGGTCTTCCGGGGGTTCTCCACCACCGCTACGATCAGGGGGGAGAAGAGCTTTCGCGCCCGCTGCAGGACGTCGATGTGGCCGTAGGTGATGGGATCGAAACTCCCGGGATACAAGGCCCTAGGCAACTCCGCTCACCTCCACGAATTCCTCGGCGAGCCGTTCCAACCCCGTTCCCCCGGGGCCCACCATGGCGAGCGAGGCCCGAGCGGGCGCGAGGTACTCCGCGGCCAGTCGCCGGACCTCATCCCCCGTCACCGCCTCGAGTTCCCGCAGCACTTGGTCCGGCGAGTGCAGGGGGAGTCCCAGGGCCGAGAGCCAACCCAGCCGCCCCATCCTCCCGCCGGGGGTCTCGAGGCCGAGGAGGAAGAGACCACGTACCCGGCGCCTCGCCCGCACGAGCTCCTCATCGCCCGCCCCCCGATGGGCCAGGTCCGCGAGCTCCTCGCGCACGATCGCCAGGATCTCCCCGGCCCTCTTCGGCTCGGTCGCGGCGTAGATCCCCAGGTATCCGGCGTCGGTGTAATACCGCACGAAGGAGGTGATGGTATAGGCGAGCCCCCTCTCCTCACGCACGCGCTGGAACAGTCGGGAGCTCATCCCCCCGCCCAGGACCGTGTTGAGGACCTCCAGGGCCATCCGCTCCGGGGCCCCCGCCGGGAGCGTGGGGAACCCGATGGCGATATGCTGGATCGGGCGCGCCTCGATCCGGAGCCCCCCCGTCCCGTCGGGTGCCCGCCTCTGTCCGGCACCGCCCCCGCCCCGATCCGTGGCGAAGAGCCGCGCGGTCAAGTCCAGTGCCACCTCGGGTTCGATCCCGCCGCAGATCACCACCGTCTTGTGTCCCCCGCGGTAATGCGTCTCGAAGAACCCCCGGAGATCCTCGTGGGAGATGGCGGCCACCGTGTCCGCCCGCCCCAGGATCGGCCGTCCCAGGGGATGGGCGTCCCCCCAAAGCGCCTCCTCCAGGAGCCGCATCGTCACATCCTCGGGGCTGTCCTCGGCCTCCCGGATCTCCTCCAGCGCCACCCCGCGCTCCCGCTCGATCTCCTCCGGGGCGAACCGGGGGGACGTGATGAGCTCCGCCAAGATCCCCAGGGCGGTCTCCAGGCCCTCCGCCAGGACAGTGCTGTGGTAGACGGTGTATTCCTCGGACGTCGCCGCGTTTATCTGCCCCCCCAGGGAGTCGATGATCCGGGCGATCTCCGCGGCCGTGTGCCTCTCGGTCCCCTTGAACACCATGTGTTCGGTGAAGTGGGCGAGGCCGTCCTTACCCGGCGGGTCCTCGCGGCTCCCGGCGGAGAGCCATACGCCGAGGGCCACGGATTTAGCGTGGGGAAGGGGCTCCACCACGAGCTCCAGATGCGGGGAGATCTCCTCCCGAAAGCAACCGGGGTAGACCTCGCGCATGGGACCTAAGAGGAGGGGGAGATCCTGAGCGGGGACTTGGGCACCACGCGGCGGAGCTTGTACCGGCCCTGTTCGTCGATCTCCACGATCTCCACGAGGATGGTGTCGCCCTTCTTGGCCACCTGACGGGGATCCTTGGCGCCCTCCCCGAGGCGGGTCTTGTGCACCAGGCCCCTGACGCCAGGGGCGATTTCCACGAAGATCCCATAGTCGACCACGTTGGTGACCTTGCCCTGGACGATGTCCCCCACCTTGAACGTGGGCTTCTCCTCCACGCGCTTGAGCTCCGGCCGCCCCATCTCGTCGGAGCCGATGACCTCCACCAGGACCTCGTCCCCGGGCTTCACCACGTCCTCGACTTTCTGCACGAACCCCTCGGAGAGGTTGGAGATGTGGATGAGGCCCTCGACCCCGGGGCGGATCTCCACGAACGCCCCGAACGGGGCGATGCGCTTCACCTTCACCTTGAGGACCTTCCCCACCTCCAGTTCCTGGGTCAGTTCCTCGATGGCCTTGCGCGCCGCCTCCACCGCCTCCCGGGAGGACCCAACGATCCGTACCAGGCCGTCATCCTCGATCTCGATCTCGGTATCGGTGGTCTCCTGGAGCTCCCGGATGGTGCGGCCGCCCGGCCCGATGACGAGCCCGATCTTCTCCACCGGGATCCGCATGAGCTCGAGGATCGGGGCGTAGGGGGAGATCTGGGGACGGGGCTTGGGCAGGGCCGCGAGCATCACCCGAAGTATCTCCATCCGGGCCCGTCGCGCCCGCTCCAGGGCTTCCCGCAGAAGACCTTCGCTTATCCCCCCGATCTTCACGTCCATCTGGAACGCGGTGACCCCCCGCTCGGTCCCCGCCACCTTGAAGTCCATATCGCCGAAGTGGTCCTCCAAGCCCTGGATATCGGTGAGGATCACGTAGCGGTCGCCCTCGGTGATGAGGCCCATGGCCACCCCCGCCACCGGCGCCTTGATCGGGACGCCGGCGTCCATGAGGGCCAGGGTCCCGGAGCACACGGAGGCCATGGAGGAGGAGCCGTTGGACTCCAGGATCTCTGAGACCAGGCGGATGATGTAGGGGAACTCGTCCTCGGGCGGGATCACCGCGAGCAGGGCCCCCTCCGCCAGGTGCCCGTGGCCGATCTCCCGCCGGGAGGG
>JAADIW010000138.1 GCA_013151115.1 Caldisericota bacterium | reverse complement strand
GGACGACCTCAGATCTTCCCCACGAGCTCCAGCGATGGCTTCAGGGTCTCCTTGCCGGGCTCCCAGGACGCGGGGCAGACCTCGCCCGGGTGCTCGGACACGTACTTCGCGGCCTGGAGCTTGCGGATGATCTCCGCCGCGGAGCGGCCGATGGAGTTGTCGTGCATCTCCATGGCGCGCAGGACCCCCTCGGGGTCCACGATGAAGGTGGCGCGCCAGGAGACCCCCTCGGCGGGGATGTAGGTGCCGAACGCGCGACAGGCGATCCCGGCCGGGTCGGCTCCCATGGGGAAGCTGATCTTCTTGATGGCGGGGGAGGTGTCGTGCCAGGCCTTGTGGACGTAGGCGGTATCGGTGCTTACCGAGAGCACCTCGGCCCCGAGCTCCCGGAGCTCATCGTAGCGGTCGGCCAATTCCTCGAGCTCGGTGGGACAGACGAAGGTGAAGTCCGCGGGATAGAAGGCGATGACGAGCCATTTCCCGCGGAAGTCCGAGAGCTTGACCTCCTTTATCTCCCCCTCGTGATAGACCTGAAGCGTGAGGTCCGGGATCCTCTCGCCGATTCTCACCATGGCGCCTCCTTCTGCAAATGATAATTTTTCGCAAAAACATTTTAGCGGGGGATCGGCGGGCGGTCAAGCCGGGCGGCGCCCTCAGGGATAGACGTAGGCCGGCGTCGATACGACGAGGCGTGTCCCCCCGGACGGGAAGATCAGTTCGGCGGTGAACGCGCACCAGCCCTCCCCGGGGCGGGGGATCCTCGCCACGTAGCTTCCCCCGTGCCCCCGGAGCGGGCGTTCCTCCCACCGGACCCCGCGGAAGTCGCGGGTCGAGCTCATCGCGATCCAGAGCCGCGCCGACTCCGGCTCGCCGGAGGCCCGCACCCGGAGGATCGCCTCCGTGGCCCCCGGTTCCACCTCCCACCGGAGCTCGGGGAGGGGGAGCCCGGACGCGAGGGCCCGGGCGAAGGCGACCACGCTCCCGAGCGCCCGTTCCCCGTCCCCCAACGAGTGGCCGGCGTTCGGGACGTAGAGGACGTGCTTCGGCCCGGGGAGGCCCGCCCAGTAGAGGGAGAGGGCATCCACGGGCCAATAGGCGTCGTTCGTCCCCAACACGATGAGCTTCGGCATGGTCAAGCGGTGCCGGTAGGAGTAGGGATCGACGAGCCACAGGAGCTGGTGCCACCGGGGGTTCCCCTCCTCCTCGAACAGGCCCTGTTCCACGTAGGGCGAGAGCATGGGGGAGAGCGCCCCCCAAAAGTCCCGCTGGTGCTCGAGCTGCACGGGGATGTTCAGGATGTCGAAGACCATGGGCACGATCCCCAGGATCTCCTCGGGGAGGGCGGCGGCCACGAGGTACGTGGTCCACCCCCGCTTCGATGCCCCGGACACGATGAACTTCGTCGGGCCGCGGCCCCAACGCCCCTCGCCGAAGGCCCTCACCGCCCGCATGGCGGCCGCGGCCCCCTGGACCATGGGGAAGAGGAGCGGCCAGTCGGGGTCGCCCTCCTCGAGGTACCTGCGGAAGGTGTAGGCGATGAGGTCGTCCTCGCGCCTCCCGAAGAGGGGCTGGACCGGGATGTCGAACAGGAGGGCCACCGGGAACCCGAGCGCCCGGGCGAGTTCCAGCCCCCGGAACTCGTCCCCGACGTCGTAGTCACCGGCGATGAACAGGAAGACGACGTCCTCGGCGCGGAGGACCTGGGGCTCACAGATGAAGAGCCGGTGTTCCCAGGGGATCCCGCGCCAGACTTGGGACCGGAGCGCGAGCTCGTGCACCCGCCCGGCCCCCCGCACGATCTCCCAGGAGACCCGGGAGGAGGCCCCCTCCAGGTAGCGAAAGAGCGTCTCCGGGAACGGACCCGCGGCCGTGCCCATCGCCAGAAGGACGGAGAATCCCGCCAGCGCCAGGACCCTCATCGGACGGCCGCTTTCGCGATGGCGAAGAACGAGTCGGGGTCCAGTGAGGCCCCGCCCACCAGGGCCCCGTCGATGTCGGGGAGCTTCAGGAACGCCCCGGCGTTATCGGGCTTGACGGAGCCCCCGTACTGGATCCGCACCGCGGCGGCATCGCCGCCGAACCGGTCCGCGAGCCAGCGGCGGATAAAGGCGGCCATCTCCTGGGCGTCCTCCGGACGCGCCGGCACCCCGGTACCGATGGCCCAGACGGGCTCGTAGGCGATCACGATCGCCCCCACCTCGTCCGCCCGTACCCCCTCCAGGGCCGCGGCGAGCTGGCGTTCCACCACCTCTCGGGCCCTCCCGGCGCGCCGCTCCGCGAGCTTCTCCCCCACACATAGGATCGGGGACACCCCGGCGTCCAGGGCCGCCCGGAGCTTGCGCGCGATGAAATCGTCCGTCTCGCCGAAGATGTTGCGGCGCTCGGAGTGGCCCACGATGAGATAGGAGATCCCGTGTTCCCGGAGCATGGGGAGCGACACCTCGCCGGTGAAGGCCCCCTCGCGTTCGGGGTGGGCGTTCTGGGCGCCCCATTTGATCCCCGTCCCCTCGAGCTCCTCCCGCACCGCCCCCAGGGCGGTGAACGGGGGGAAGATCACGAGCTCCACCGGGAAATCCCCGGGCACGAGCGCCCGGAACCCCCGGCAGTACTCCCTCGCCTCGGCCCCCGTCTTGTGCATCTTCCAGTTCGCCGCCACGATCGGAACACGCATCCGTTTCCTCCTTTCCGGGCTCGGTGTACCGAACTTTCCCCGGCCTTTCAATTCGCGCCCCCGGGCGGGGGAGATTGAGGAATTTCTCGGGATGTTGCCGAACGTGAGGGGAGGGGGTATATTTTCCGCGAGGGATGGAAAATTCGCTCGATGTGGTAATCCTCGCCGCGGGCAAGGGGACCCGGATGCGGTCCCGGCGCCCCAAGGTCCTCCATCCCATCCTCGGCCTCCCCCTGCTCGAATACGTGCTCCGCACCGCGCGCGCCCTCTCCCCGCGACGGGTAGTGGTGGTGATCAGCCACGGCGCGGACGAGGTGCGGCGGGCGTTCGCGGGGCAGGATGTGGTTTTCGTGGAACAGGGGGAGCGGCCCGGCACGGGACACGCCCTCCGCTGCGCCAGGGAGGCCTTGGGGGCGCCCCGCTTCTTCGTCCTCCCCGGGGACGTGCCCCTCGTCCCCCCCGAGGCGCTGGAGGAGCTCCTGCGGGAACACGTCGCCCGAGCGGCCGTCATCTCCCTCCTGTCCTTCCGCCCCGAGGAGCCCGGCGGCTACGGCCGGGTGGTCCGGGACGAGTCCGGGACCCCGCGCGCCATCGTCGAGGCCGGGGACGCCCCCCCGGAGGTGCTCGCGGTCCGCGAGGTCAACTCGGGGATCTATTGCGTGGAGAATGCGCCCGCGCTGTGGGAGGCCCTGGAGGGGATCTCCGACGCGAACGCCGGGGGGGAGTGCCGTCTCGCCGACCTCGTCGCGGCCCTCTACCCCCGGACCCACGCCTTCCCGTGGCGTGAGCCCGAGGACCTAGTGGGTGTGGATACCCGGGGCGACCTCGCCCGGGCCGAGTGGCTCCTGCGGCGGAGGATCATCGCCCGCCTGCAGGAGGCCGGGGTCACGGTGGTCGATCCCCACACGGCTTACATCGGGCCCGACGTGGCCGTGGGCGGGGACACCGTACTCCACCCGGGGGTCTACCTCTACGGGAGGACGGAGATCGCCGCGGCATGTGAGATCGGGCCCCAGGCGTACCTCGTGGACACCGCCGTCGAGCGGGAGGCCAGGATCTGGTTCTCGGTGTTGGAGGGGGCGTACGTGGGGGAAGGGGCACGGATCGGCCCCTACGCGCACCTGCGCCCGGGGGCGCGGATCGGGAACTTCGTGGAGATCAAGAACGCCGAGATCGGCGAGGGGGTGCGGGCGGGGCACCTCGCCTACATCGGCGACGCCGAGGTGGGGCCCGGGACGAACATCGGCGCCGGGACCATCACGTGCAATTTCGACGGCGTCCGCAAACACCGGACCGTGATCGGCAGGGGGGCGTTCATCGGCTCCAACACCGCCCTCGTGGCGCCGGTGACCGTGGGGGAGGGGGCGGTGGTGGGGGCCGGGTCGGTGATCACCGAGGACGTGCCCCCCTACGCCCTGGCCCTCGGCCGGTCACGCCAGGTGATAAAGCCCGATTGGGCCAAGAAGAAGGGGGGAGCCTAGGTGAACGGGCTGAAGATCGTCGCGGGGAACGCGAACCCGGACCTCGCCCGGAAGGTGACGGAGCTCGTGGTGGAGAAGTTCAACACGAGGTACGTCGATTTCCTCGACGAGGTCCTCCGGGAACGCCGCGGTGGCGCGCTCGAGCGGGCGATGGACCCGCTGAGGTTCGAGGACGTCTGGTGCGAGGCCAGGGTGCATTACTTCCCCGACAACGAGGTCTACGCCCACGTGGGGAAGACGGTGCGGGGCCAGTGTGTGTTCGTGATCCAGCCCACCTGTCCCCCGCGGCCCGGGGCGCCCGCGGACGGGGCGGGGCCGCGGACGGTGAACGACCACCTGATGGAGCTCCTCCTCCTGATCGACGCCCTGAAACGGGCCTCGGCGGAGCGGATCTGCGCGGTGGTTCCCTACTTCGGCTATGCCCGCCAGGACCGCAAGACCGAGGGGCGGGTCCCGATCTCGGCCCGGCTCGTGGCGAACCTGATCGAGCGGGCGGGGGCGACCCGGGTCCTGGCCATCGAGCTCCACGCGAGCCAGATCCAGGGGTTCTTCGATATCCCGCTGGACCACCTGCGCACCGACCACCTCTTCGCCCGCCACATCCAGGCCCACCACCCCGATTGGCTCGAGGACCTGGTGGTCGTCTCCCCGGACATCGGGGGACTGTTCCGAGCGCGCCGCGTGGCCGAGAGGCTGCGATCCCCCGGCTTCGCCACCCTGGCCAAGCGCCGCTTCGACGGGAAGCGGCTGGAGGTGCTGCTCGTCATCGGGGACGTGGCGGGGAAGCGGGTGCTGCTCGTCGACGACATCCTCTCCACCGGCAAGACGCTCCTCGAGGCGGTGAACCGGCTGATGGACGAAGGGGCGGAGGAGGTCTACGCCGCCTGCACCCACGGGATCTTCGCCGGGGACGCCCTCGAGCGCATCGAGGCCTCTCCCTTGAGCCGTGTGATCGTCACGGATACCATTCCCCAAGCCGCCGCGGCCGATCATCCCAAGGTGGAGGTCATCTCCGTGGCGGAGGATTTGGCCGAGGCGATCATCAGGATCTATCTGGGGCTGTCCATAAGCGAACTGCTCGTGCGTGGCCGCTGAGGAGGAGAGGAGATGAAGCTCACTGCCCGGAAACGTTCCGACAAGGAGAAGCCGAAAGCCCTGCGGCGGCAGGGGTGGGTGCCCGCGGTGGTGTACGGGCCGCACCTCGACAGCACCCCCATCGCGGTGGAGTACAAGGCCCTGGAGCGGCTCATCGCCCGGATCACCCGCGCCACCAAGATCGAGCTCGAGTACGACGGCGAGAGGCATTTCGTCTTCATCAAGGAACTACAACGTGACCCCCTCACCGAGACGTTCCTGCACGTCGATTTCTACGCCCCCGAGCTGGGGCAGATCATGTCCCTGGACGTCCCCATCCGCCTCGTGGGGACACCGGCAGGGGTGAAGGCCGGGGGCATCCTGGAGCACCTCCACGAGGAGATCCCCGTGGAGGGCCCGCTGGAGGCCATCCCCCCCTACATCGAGGTGGACATCACCGATCTCGGGCTCGACGAGGCCCTCCTGGTGAAGGATCTCCCCCTGCCAGAGGGGCTGCGCCCGCTCCTCCCCGAGGATGAGGCCATCGTCACCATCCTCCCGCCCAAGGTCCTCGTGACCGAGGAGGAGGCCGCCGAGGAGGAGGTCGAGGCCGCCGAGGCCGCGCCCCCCGCCGAGGAGAAGGCCGAAGAGGAGGAAGGGGAGTCTTGAGGGCCGTGGTGGGCCTGGGAAATCCCGGGCCCGAATACGCCCTTACCCGTCACAACCTCGGTTTCTGGGTGGTGGACCGCCTCCGGGCGGAGGGAGGATGGAGGCGGGTCCTCTTCCCCTGGGGAGAGCTCTTCCTGGAGGGGGAACGCGCCCTCCTCAAGCCCCTCACCTACATGAACCGCTCCGGGGAGGCGATCCGGGGCCTGTTGGCTTGGCGCCCGCTGGCGCCCGGGGACATCCTCCTCGTCCACGACGACGCCGACCTCCCTGTGGGGGCGGTGCGCCTGCGGGAGCGGGGGGGCGACGGGGGGCATCTGGGGGTCAGGTCGGTCCTCGCGGCCCTGGGGACGGAGGACGTCCCGCGCCTCAAGATCGGGATCGGCCCCGCGCCGGAAGGGGTACCGCTCGCGGATCACGTCCTCTCG
>JAADIW010000071.1 GCA_013151115.1 Caldisericota bacterium | reverse complement strand
CTCCCGCCCTCTTCGATGTTCCGGGCCGCCCCGAAGAACTCCTTGGGCTTGTAGAGGGCGGTGGGATCGATGCCGCCCGAGAGCAGCTTCCCCGACGGGTTGATGGAGAGGTTGTACGCCCGGGCCAGACGGGTGAGGGAGTCCATGAGGATGACGACGTCGTAGCCTACCTCCACCAGGCGCTTGGCCTCGGCGGTGACGAGCTCGGCCACCCGGGTGTGGTGGTGGGGCTCCATGTCGAAGGTGGCGGCCACGACCTCGGCCCGCTTGACCGAGCGCTTGAAATCGGTGACCTCCTCGGGCCGTTCGGCCACGAGCAGGATCAGCAGCTTCACGTCGGGATAGTTGGACTCGATGCCCTGGGCGATGTGCTTCAAAAGCGTGGTCTTCCCGGCCTTGGGCGGGGACACGATGAGGCCGCGTTGGCCCTTCCCGATGGGGGCGAAGAGGTCGATCATGCGGGTCGATAGCTCGTCGGGATCGTGCTCCAGCACGTATTGTTCGTTGGGGTGCAGGGGGGTGAGCTCGTGGAAGTCGCGGCGCCGGCGCACCTCCTCGGGGTCCTTGCCGTCGACGAGGTCCACCCGCAGGAGCGCGAAGTATTTCTCGCCGTTCTTCGGGGGGCGCACGAGGCCGCGCACCACGTCCCCGTTCTTCAGGTTGAAGCGCCTGATCTGGGACGGGGAGACGTACACGTCGTAGCGGGAGGGGAGGCAGGATTTGTCCCGCAGGAACCCGAAGAAATTGGAGTTGTCGGTGGTGACGATCTCCAGGATCCCCTCGGCGTAGAGCTCCTCCTTCTCCGCGAGGGCGCGCATCACGGCGAGTTGGAGCTCGTAGAGCCCCATCTCGCCGGTACCATCCAGGCCGAGCTCCTTGGCCAACTTCAGAAGCTCATCCAGGGGCTTGCCGCGGATTTCCGCGAGTTCCACTCCCATCACCCCCCGTTCCCCTGCGGTCCCCGATCGAGGAGCTCCAGGCGGCGCGCGTGGCGTCCCCCCTCGAAGGCCGTGGTGAGGAACGTGCGCACGATCTCCTCCGCGAGGCCCACCCCGATCACCCTCCCCCCGAGGCAGAGGACGTTCGCGTCGTTATGGGCGCGGGCCATCCTGGCCATGTACACGTTCGTGCAGAGGGCCGCCCTGATGCCGGGCACGCGGGACGCGGCCATGGACATCCCGATGCCCGTGCCGCAGATCAGTATCCCGAGGTCGGCCTTGCCCTCCGCCACCGCCTCGCCCACGGCGAAGGCGTAGCGGGGGTAATCGGTCCGCTCGGGGGAGTGGGTGCCGAAATCCAGTACCTCATATGCCGCCAATATACCCTCCCGCAACGCTTCCTTCAGGTGATAACCGGCGTGATCGGCGCCGATGGCTATCTTCACGTCCCTGCCTTCCCTCACAGCTTACGGAAGAGGGTCCGCAGGATGTCGCGGTACATGTAGAACCTGTCCCGCAGACCGTTGCGCAACCCCCGTTTCTCCTCCTTGCGCACGTGGGACACGCCCTCCAGGGGAACGCGGCGATGCCTCCACCCCTCCTTCAGCGCCGCCTTGGTGAGGGCGATCTCCGCGCCGAACGACGTGTCCTCGTCCAGCGCGGCCCGGGCCCTCTCCCACACCCGACGGTGCAGCACACGCTGCCCGGAGAGGAAGGGGGCGATCTTCATGGAGAGATCCGTTGCCGCTCGGCCCTCCTTGAATACCCCGACCACGATGTCCGCCCCCCCTTCCGCGTACGCCGAGAGGAGCTTCCGCACGTGTGCGGGCCTGAGGCCGGTGAGATCCGCGTCCAGGAAGAGGAGAAGATCGTTCTTGGCTTCCCTCACACCGGCGTCGAGCGCCAACGCCTTGCCCTTGTTCTCCGGCAGCCTTATCACCTTTACCCCGTACCGCCGCGCCACTTCTGCCGTGCCGTCGGAGGAGCCGTCGTCCACGACGATGACCTCGTCCACCTCGGGGACGTCCAAGAGGGGTTCGATAACGGCACCGATGCGTTCGGCCTCGTTAAAGGCCGGGATGATGACCGAAACTTTCATGGGGATGATCTCCTGAAACGGCTACTGAAGTATAGCGTTGAAGACGTGTGCTGTCAAATGAGTTCTGCTCGGAGGAGCTCCCGCACGCCGCGGACCACCGCGTCCTCGGCCGCGGGGAAGCTTGCCTTGGCCCCGTCGCGTCGCCGCTCGGCCTCCACCTCGCCGCGCTGTAACGCCCGCGGTCCCACCACCAACAACACCGGGATCCCGATGAGTTTGGCATCGTGGAACTTCTCCCCGGGGGAGCGATCGCGGTCGTCGAGCAGCACTTCCAGGCCGGCGCGGTCCAGGGCGGAGGCCAACCGCTCCGCGAGCTCCATCTGCTCCGGGACGTCCGGCCGCAACACCGCGATCACCACCTGGAAGGGCGCGATCTCCAGGGGCCAGATGATCCCCGCCTCGTCGTGGTGCTGCTCGATCACCGCCCCCAGGATCCGGGAGACCCCGATCCCGTAACAGCCCATGATGATGGGGCGCTCCTCTCCGTCCCGGTCGAGGAACGTGGCCCCCAGGGCCTCGGAGTACTTGGTGCCGAGCTGGAAGATCTGTCCCACCTCGATCCCCCGACGGATGCGGAGGGGGCTCCCGCAGCGGCCACAGGGGTCGCCCTCCCTCGCCCGGTGGATGTCCAGGTACCGGTCCACCCGGAAATCCCGCCCCGCCCTCGCCCCCACGTAGTGGTAGCCCTCCCGGTTCCCGCCCACCACCGCGGCCGGGATATCCCGCACCGACTCATCCGCCCACACCGGGATCCCGAGGCCGATGGGACCGAGAAAGCCGAAGGGGGCCCCGGAGATCCGCTCCGCCTCCCCGGGGTCGTCCACGCGCCGCAGCGTCGGATCGCCCGCCGCCTGGAGGAGTTTGGTCTCCTCGAGCTCCTGGTCGCCCCGCACCAGGACCGCCAACGCCCCGTCGCGTCCCACGTACAGGAAGGTCTTCACGATCTGGGCCGGGCTCACCCCGAGGAACTCCACCAACTCCTCCACCGTGCGCACGCCCGGGGTCGCGACGAGCTCCAGGGGGCGTTCCTCCCCGGGCGGGGGATCCGGGGGCTCGGTGTGAGCCACCTGGCGGTTGGCGGCGTAGCCGCAGGCGGAGCACAGGGCGATCTCGTCCTCCCCCGTATCGGCGACGGCCATGAACTCGTGGGAGACGTCCCCCCCCATGACCCCGGTGGGGGCCTCCACCGCCACGAACACGAGGCCGCAGCGGGTGAAGGTCCGGGAGTAGGCGGTGTACATGTCGCGGTAGGTCTCCTCCAGGGAATCCCAGCTTCCGTGGAAGCTGTAGGCGTCCTTCATCAGGAACTCCCGGGCCCGCATGACCCCGAAGCGGGGGCGGATCTCGTCCCGGTACTTCTCGCCGATCTGATAGAGGGTGAGGGGCATGTCGCGCCACGACCTTATCTCCCGGGCCGCGAGCTCGGTGATGATCTCCTCGTGGGTGGGCCCGAGGGCGAACCCCTGGCCCTTCCTGTCCGTGAGTTTGAACATCTCCGGGCCGAAGTCCTCCCACCGGCCGGTCCTCCTCCACAGCTCCTCCGGCTGTAGCACCGGGAGCTTCATCTCCAGGGCCCCGATGGCGTCCATCTCCTCCCGGACGATGCGCTCCACCTTCCTCAGGGCGCGGTACCCGAAGGGGAGGAACTCGTAGATGCCCGAGGCGACCCTGCGGATGAGGCCCGCCCGGAGCATAAGCCGGTGGGAGGGGATCTCCGCCTCCGCCGGCTCTTCTTTCCACGTGGGGAGCAGATACCGAGTCCATCTAACGTAGGCCATGTGCCCCAAGGTTACCGGAAGAGCTCCTCCAGGGCAAAGAAGAGCTCCTCGAACGAGGAGGCGACCCGCAGGGGGAGGGCGAGCTTCGCCCGGAATGTCTCCCCATAGGGTTTGGTGACGATGCGGCGGTCGGCGATGATCACCGCCCCCCGGTCCCCGGGGCCGCGCAGGAGCCTCCCGGCCCCCTGGGCGAGCTTCAACACCGCCTGGGGGAGGTAGAGCTCGGTGAATGGCTCGAGGCCTTTCGCCCGTAGCGCCCTCTCCTTGGCCTTGACCACCGGATCCGTGGGGTTGGGGAAGGGGAGGCGCGCCACGACCAGGATCTCCAGCTCCTCGCCGGGGAAGTCCACCCCCTCCCACATCGTGTCCAGCCCGAGGAGGAGGGCCGGCGCGGGGGCCTCACGGAAGAGCTCGATGGCCCGGGCGGCGTCGCCGTGGGCGAGCTGCGAGATGGCACCCGTGTCCGTGAGCCTCTCCGCCACCGCCCGGAGCATCCGCCGCGATGTGAAGAGGGCCAGGATCTTCCGCCCCAGGCGAACGTGCAGTTCCCGCAGGAGCCGGGCGAGCTGTTCCACGAACTCCCCGCCGTCGGGATGCGGCAGGAACCCGAGGAGGAACGCCGCCGCCCCGCGGGGAGGGGGGGCCGGCGGGAAGACCCGGTGGGAGGCCCGCGCGATCCCCAGTTCCCGCAGGATGAAGTCCGGCCGCCCCCGCACGGAGAGGGTGGCCGAGGTGAGGATCGCCCCCGGGAGGCGTCCCCACAGGCCGTCGGCGAGCGCCTCCCCGAAGTCGAGGGGGGTGGCGTGGAACCTGGGATCCGGCGCACGCTCGCTCCAGAAGACGTAGTCCGGGTCCCCGGCCCCGAGCACGAACTCCAGCTCCGCCGCGGCCCTCTCCAGCGCGGCGGCCATCCCCTCGACCTGGGCCCGCTCTTCCCCCGGGAGGGCCTCCGCCGCCCCGGAGAGGGCGTCACGGAGGTCCACGAGCCTCCAGATGAGGTCCTGGGAGAGGGAGAGGAGGCGCAGCCCCTCCCGGTGACCATAGGGGGTCGGATCCTCGGGGACGAGGCCGCCGAGCCTCTCCCGGTATCGGCCGAGCTCCCGCCGGGCGGCGCGGAGCTCCCGTCGGGGCACGAGTTCGGGGGGAAGCGCCGCCTCCACCTCCTCGAGGAGCCGCGTCACCTCGGCGGGGGACGCCGTCCGGGTGAGGCCTTCCTGGAACGCGCGCGGCAGGGCATGGGCCTCGTCGGCCACGAGGAAATCGTAGGGCCCGAGCAACGTCCCCCCCGCGGCGAAATCCGCGACCAAGAGGGAATGGTTCACCACGACGATCTGCGCCTCCTGGGCCCTCCGCCGGGCCGCCCGGGAGGGACATGAAGAAGGCGCATTCCCGTCCCACACAGCGGTGGGGCCTGTCGCGCACGCGTTCGATCAGGGCGAGGCCCTCCGGCGTTCCCTCCAGGAGCGGGTAGAGTTCCCCCACCTCGAATGTGTCCGTCCGTTCCAGCCAGTCCTCCACCCTCCGCAGGAGTTCCCCGCCGAATAGGCCGCGCTCCCGCTCCAGCTGGCGGAGGCAGAGGTAGTTCTCCCTGCCCTTGAGGAGCGCCACGCGCACATCGGCCCGGAGCGCCTCCCGTAGCGTCGGCAGGTCCCGGCGCCAAAGCTGGTCCTGCAGGGCCTTGGTACGGGTGGAGATCACGGCCCTCCTCTCCCCCAGGGAGAGGAGCAGGGGCACCGAGTACCCGTACGTCTTGCCCGTCCCCGGCCCCGCCTCGAGGAGGTGGATCCCCCCCTCCTCCAGGGCCCGTTCCACCGCGGTGGCGTAGGAGACCTGGGTGGGCCGCAGCGAGAAGGCGGGGATCCTGCGCTCGAGGAGGCCGAAGATCTCCTCCATGAGCGCCCTCCCACGGGCCGGCCTCCACGTCTCGGGGGGCTCCCGGAATAGTTCCCGTGCCGGTCCGGGGAGCCAGCTCAGGAGGAGCTCCCGGGTCCCGTCGGGGAGGAAGTGGGACGCCGCGACCTCCTCGAGGAAGAGCCAGCCCGTGGCCTCGGCATCGGGGAGGGCGCGGTGTTCCCCGGGAGGGGCGATCCCGAGCTTCTCCTTGAGGGCCCCTAAGGCGTGGCTTTCCCGTTCCGGCCAGATGAGGCGCGCGAGGGATAGGGTATCGACCCAGTGGATCCGGGGGAGCCCGATCCCCAGGCGGCCCGCCGCCTCCTCCAGGAAAGCGCGGTCGAAGGGGGCGTTGTGGGCCACCACCACCGCCCCGGCGAGCCGGTCGAGGACCCCGGGGAGGACGTCCGCGAGGGGCGGGGCCCGCCGCAGCCTCTCGGCCGAAATCCCGGTGAGCTCCTCCACCTCCTTGGGGAGGAACGCCACCCGTACCAGCGTCTGGAACCGCTCCCGTGGCTTGCCCCCCGCGAACCGCACCCAGGCTATCTCCAGGATCTCGTCCCGCTTGGGGTCGAGCCCCGTGGTCTCGAGGTCCAACGCGAAGAACTCCATCAGCGGATGAGGCGCGACAGGATGTCTATCCTGCGGATCACCCCCACGAGATGGCCCTCGCCGTCCACCACGGGGATCTGCTTGAGGCGCTTGCGGATGAGGAGATCGGCGATGTGGAGGTCCTCGTCGTCGAGGTGGACCGAGATCACCTCCTTCATGTATTCCGAAACGGGCCTGAAGGCCATCTCCTTGAGACGCCTCTGGATTTGATTCAGGTTGGGGAGGAAGGAGATCGAGTGGAGCATATCGAAGTATTCCGGGAGGGCGGCGTGGATGAGGTCGTGCTCGGTGATGATCCCCACGAGCCGTCCCTCCTCGTCCACCACCGGGAGGGTGGAGAGGCCGGATTGCTCCATCAGGTACACCACCTCGTAGATCAGGGTGTCTGGCTCCACCGAGGTGAGGTCGCGTCGCATCAGGTCCCGTGCCTTCACAGGCCCTCCTTGAACTGCACCTCCACGGCCCTCATCTCGTGTTCGATCACCGCGGGGGAGAGACACATCTTCGGCTCGACCTCCGCGGACGCCACCGCCGCCGCCATGCCGAAGCGCACGGCATCGGGGAGCCTGTCGCCCTGGGCGAGCCGGTAGAGCACCCCGCCCACCAGCGCGTCATCGGCCCCCACGAGGTTCTTGAACTTCGTCAACGGGACTTTGGCCTCGTATTCCCAGATGCCCTCGGGGGTGATGAGGACATCGCCGGTCACGTGGTGGGAGATGAGGCAGGCCTGACAGCCGTGGTCAAGGGCGCGTCTCCCGGCGGCGATGATCTCCTCCTCGGTGCGCACCGGCATGTCGCCCACCATGAGCTCCTCCCGTACGTCCGGCTTCACGAAGAAAGGCCCCGCCTTCACCGCCTCCCACAGGGGGCGGCGGCCGGCGTGGACCACCACCCGGACCCCCGCCTCCTTCGCCTCCCGGGCCAGTTCCTTGTAAACCGTGTCCGGGATCCCCGGGGGGATCGCCCCGGCCAGCACCACGTACTCCGCCCGTTTCAACGTCCGCCGGTACTTGCGCAGGAATATCTCCTGGGCGTGGGAAGGGATCCGGGGCCCCTCCTCGTGGATCTTCACGGGATGGTATTCCTTGCCCTTCTCGATGATGGTCACGTTGGTGCGGTTCTCGCCCTCGATCCAGACGAAGTTCGCCGTCACGCCCTTCTCCAGGAGATCCCGGAGGATGATCTGGCCGGTGTGGCCCGCCAGGAAGCCCATGGCCACCGTTTCCACCCCCATGCAGGCGAGGAATATGGAGACGTTGATGCCCTTGCCGCCCGCGGAGGCGGAGGATTTGCGGGCCCGGATGAGGATCTCCTCCTCGGCCCGTTCCAGGGAGAGGGGCAGGTGGTCGACCCAGTAGAACTTGTCCAGCGTGGGATTGAGGGTGACGGTTAGGATCATGCCACCGGCTCCTTGACCGCTTCACCGTAGAGGGCCCCGGGGGTCGCCCGTTGGAACTTGACCCACACGAACTCGCCGACCCATTCCTCGTCCCCCGGGAGGAGCACGGTGCGCATGTCCCGGGTCTTCCCGTGGTAAAGCCCCTTGCCCGCGAGATACCCCTCCACCAGGACCTCCTCTGTCCTCCCGAGCTTCGCCTCGTTTATTTCCTGGGCGATCCGGCGCGCCTCGGCGAGGACCTCCTCCAGGCGCCGCTTCTTCTCGGCCGGGGGGACGTCGTCGGGCATCTCCGCCGCGGGGGTGTAGGGCCGGGGCGAGTACATGGCCGCGTACACCGTCCCGAACCGGGCCTCCCGGATGAGGGAAAGCGTCTCCTCGAAATCCTCCTCCGTCTCGCCCGGGAAGCCCACGATGATATCCGTGGTGATGTTGACGCCCGGGATCGCAGCGCGGAGCTTCTCCACCACCCGGAGGAACTTCTCGCGGGTGTAGCCCCGCCGCATGGCCCGCAGGACCCGATCGCTCCCCGATTGGACCGCGAGGTGTACGTGCTCGCAGATGTTGCCCCCCTCCGCGATGGCGGCGATGGTCTCATCGGTCATGTACGCGGGGTGGGAGGAGGTGAACCGGATCCTGGGGATGGGGATCCGCGCGACCTCCCGCAGGAGGCGGGCGAAGTTCGTCCCGTCCCGCAGGTCCAGTCCGTAGGCGTCCACGTTCTGCCCCAGGAGGGTGACCTCCTTGTAGCCGGCCTCGGCCAGCTCCCGCAGCTCGGCGAGGACCTCGGGCAGGGGGCGGGAGCGCAAGGGGCCCCGGACGTGGGGCACGATGCAATAGGCGCACGAATGCGAACAGCCCTCGGCGATGGTCACGTAGGCCTGGAAGGCATTTCCCCTCCGCACCGGGAGGCGTTCGATGCGGTCGGGGCGGGGGAGCGATACCGGGCGTTCCCCCCGCATGGCCCGCTCGATCAGCTCAGGCACCTCGGAGGCGTTGGCGCTCCCGAACAGGAAATCCACCGCCGGGTATCTGAGCAGCTCCTCCTTCCTCCCCTGGGACATACACCCCCCGACCCCGACGACGAGGGGGCGGCGCTTTTTCAGGTGCCAAAGCTCCCCCAACCGGCCCACGACCTTCTCCTCGGCCCGCTGACGGACCATACAGGTATTGAGGATCACCACGTCGGCCTCCTCGGGCCGGGAGACGATCTCGTAGCCGGCGCGTTCCAACACCCCCTCGATCTCCTCGGAGCGGTGCGCGTTGAGCTGGCAGCCCCAGGTGAGGACACAGGCCTTCATCTTGGATAGAAAAGATACCGGTGCATCCCCCGTGGCTCAACTCCGCCCACGGGTACGGAAAAAGGGGGACGGGAGGTCCCGTCCCCCTTTCCGCGTCGCGCGTTTCCCCGTCAGCCGATGATGTCCTGGTAGACGGCCACCACGCGCGTGGGCTGGTTGAGCTGGATCGTGAGGGAGTTGATCCCCCTGCGTTGATCGGTGGTCCCCTTGTAGACGACCGGTTTGTCGGCGTCGCCGTACCACACGAGCCAGCCCTTGAACCCCAGTCCGTAGGCGGCGCCCTCGGTCCGCAGCGGAGCCTGGAGCGTCACTTTGGAGCCGATGATCCGTTGCACCACGAACGGGGTGAGGCGTGGTCGCTCCTCCCCCACGATGAGGATCGGGACCTTCAGCTCCTCGGGCTCCTGTTGTGCGGGAAGCCGCGTGAGGGCCGATCCATAGATGTACCTCCAGGCCCGGACCTCCAGGTTCACGGTGACGAGCTGGACCACCGGCAGGCACGCCGTGAGCTGGATCTGGGTCTGCATGGTGGCGGTCCTCCCCTGGGAGTCGCGCACCTGCGCCTGGACCAGGAAGGTCCCGCCGTCGGGGTAGTTGACCTGGATCGTTCCCTCGGTCCCGCTGAAGAAGCGGCTGATGAAGAGTTGCCTGCCGTCGGGATACCTGACGAGGAACGGGCCCACCTGGTAGGGGGACGTGCCGCCGGAGATCTCCCACTGGAGGAGGATCTCGTGGCTGACGCCCTCCTCACAGATGGGCGTCCCGCGCCAATAGGAGAACCGGGCCGAGAGCTGCGTGGGCTGAGGCTGGGGTTGGGGGGCGGCGCTTATGTAGACGGTGAGCGTGATCACGGGACATTCGCGGCTATCGTAGAGCCGGAACACCGCCCGCCAGCTCCCGCCCTGGGCGGGCACCTGCCCTTGGAGGATCCCCACGCGTTGTTCCATCGCGAGGTCGAAGGTGAGGCCGGGCGGGAGGTCGTCCTGTAGGCGTTCGGCGTAGATGGCGCCGGTGTTGGCCACCGCCTGCATGAGGTCCTGGGGGAAGTTCTGTACCGAGTGCACCGTGGCGCCGGGAGTCAGCTCCGGGAACTCCCAGCTGAGGTCCAGGGGGGTCGGGCAACCGGGTTCCTCGCACACCTCGTACTGGCGGCAAGTCGGCTGGAGACAGTCGGGGTTCACGAAGGCCCGGGTGGAGGTCTCGATATCGGGGATCACGTCCACCGAGGTCTGGGCGGTGGCGGCGGAGTTCGCGGCCGCCTCGGCGATGGACCCGGCGAAGGCGGCGGCGGCGGCACAGGCCTTGGCGGCGGCCTGGGCGCGGGCCTCGGCGAGGGC
>JAADIW010000016.1 GCA_013151115.1 Caldisericota bacterium | reverse complement strand
ATGTTCACGAGAAGGAGGTCCCCCATATGGCCGTCTCAGCCCACCTGAACCGCGCCGAGATCCGCGACCTCGGGGAGGTCCAGCGCGAGGAGCACCGCCTTGAGGGGGACCCCCTCCCGGCTCCAGCCCCGGGCGGCGTAGTAGTCGTCCAGCATCGCCTGGAGTTCCTCCTCCGATACGCGGTCGCCGACCGAGGGCCCCGCGGGGATGGGATCCCGGGAGACCCGCGGGGGGATGTGATCGTCAGCGCGGGTGAGGCCCTCCCGCACGTTGAACACGCGGGCCAGGTTTATCAGGCGCTCCCCCACCGCGAGGAGCTCCGCCCCCGTGAGCCCAAGGCCCGTGGCCGCCTTCACCATCTCGGGAAGCCCCTCCAGGAAGAAGATGTGGCGGGAGAACTTGCAGATACCGAGGACGTCGTAGACCGCCATCAGGTCCTCGAGGAGTTTGATGAACGGGCCCTTGCCGCGGGCGGAACGGCGGTCAACCTTCCCGAACACCCACCACGACCCGCCGTACTCGGGGCCGTAGGCACAGGCGGTGAGGTGGCAACCGCCCCGGTAGGACACGGCGAACGCCAGCGCCACGCCCTTGGCGCCGCGGATATCGTAGGCGGGCAGTTCCAGCCCCTTTATGTGGATGGCGAACTCCTCCCCCGCCCCCAAGCGGTCGCAGGCGGCCTTGACCCCGTCGCCCAGGAGCTCCCCAAGCTTCCCCTCCTTCCTCCCGAGCCTCTCCAGGGCCGCGAGGAAAGCGTCCTCATCGCCGAAGCGGAGCTCGATCCCGTCGAGGTCTTCCGCGCGGAGGAGCCCCCGTTCCACGGCCTCCATGGCCCAGGACAGGGTCAACCCGGCGGAGATGGTGTCGATCCCAAGTCGATCGCAAATCTCGTTGGCTTTGGCCACGGCTTCGATGGAGGCGATCTCCGGCGCGCCGCCCAGGGAGTAGAGGGTCTCGTACTCGGGGCCGTCGATCTCCAGGGGCGCGTACTTGCCCTCCTTGATCACGAAGAGCTTCCCACAGGGCTTGGTGCAGCCGGGACAGGCCACGTTCCTCGCTGAGTACTTGGGCACCCAGTAGTAGGGATCAAGCTCGATCTTGTCCTCCCCGGCGCGCTCGTAGGCGCTCGCGAAGTAGCCCCACTGCCAGTTGCGGGAGGGGAACGTGCCCGATTCGCGGTTCATCCAGTCCAGGAACTCCCCGGTTCCGTAGCCCATGTCCGCTCTGGTGGCAGGATGATCCCGGATGGTCTCGTTCCATCTCGCGGCGAGCTCCCTCAGGGTATCGGTGCAGGCGTAGTCGGGGTCGTTCGTGCCCTTGGCCACGATCGCCTTTAGGTTCTTGGCCCCCATGGCGGCGCCGCCCCCGGGGCTTGACGGTCGTCGCAGTCGATGCAGGCGATGCGCGAACCCGCTTCCCCCGCGGGGCCGATGACCGCGGTGCGGAACCCGGGGTACCTCTCCCGCAGGGCCCGTTGGGTCGCGAAGACGTCCAGGCCCCACAGGTCCCCCGCGTCCTCCAGGCGCGCCGCCCCCTCCTCGATCACGAGGACCACCGGCCTCCCGCTTTTCCCCGTGATGACGACCGCATCGTAGCCGGCCCGCTTGAGTTCCACCCCGAGCTTCGCCCCCGCCACCGAGCGCCCGAAGAACCCCGTCTGAGGCGATTTGAAGCAGAAGACGGTCTTGGAAGCGGTGGGGATGGGGCTTCCCGTGAGCAGCCCCGGCGCGATAACCAAGGGATTATCCGGCCCCAGGGGATCCACGCCCTGCGGAGCGAGCTCCACCAGGTAATACCCCGCGAGCCCCACGCCCCCCAGGAACCGCCGCAGCACCCCCTCCGGGATGTCCTTCTCCTCCAGGGAACCGGAGCTCAGATCGACGAAGAGGGCCTTCCCCCAAGCGCCTTTCATCCTCCCTCCTCCTTTCCGGAAACGAAAAAGCTGAACCGCACGGGCAGTATAACGACTACGCGGAGCGAGGGACAAGCGGGAAGCCAGGCTTCACCCCCGTTGATAGGCGCTTGTAGACGTGACTTTTTCGGCTGCACTTGACTCCCATCCCCATCGGCGGTATATTGCGATAACGATTTACGAAAACCTTATCGGAACGATGCGGAAAGTAACGATCGCCGATATCGCGAAGCGGGCGGGGGTCTCCGTCTCCACCGTCTCACGGGTGCTCAACGGCAAGGTCGAGGGATATATGCGGCCCGAGACCTACGATCGGGTCGTCAGGGCCATCGAGGAACTCGGCTACAGGCCCAACCGATTGGCTCAGGCCCTGCGGGGCGCCCCCACCAGGATCATCGGGTTCGTGATCCCGGACCGGTTGAACCCCTATTTCCAGCAGCTCACGCTGGCGTTGGAGCGGATCGCCTATACTTCCGGCTACGGCATCATCCTCTGCTCCTCCGACAATAGCCTGGAAAAGGAGCGGGCATATCTCGAGCTCCTGGAGCGGCAACGCGTTGACGGCATCATCTTCAGCACGGTCGGGTCGCAGAAGGAGGAGATAAACCGACTCATATCCCACGGGCTGGCCGTGGTCCTGGCCGATGAGGAGGTCGCGGGGGTGAACGCCCCCGTGGTCGTCTCCGACAACTACCTCGGGGGGCGACAGGCGACGGAGCACCTCCTCTCGTTGGGCCACGAGAGGATCGCCTGTATCACCGGCCCCCTGAACCTGATCTCCAGCCGCGACCGCCTCCGGGGATATCGGGACGCCCTGCGGGGGGCGGGGCTGGAGGTCGATGAAGGGCTCGTGGTCGAAAGCCGCGATTTCTCTTACGACGAGGGATACAAGGCCGCCAAGAAGCTCCTCCGCCGTCGCCGCCCCTTCACCGCGGTGGTGTGCGCCAACGACCTGGTGGCCCTGGCGATGGTACGGGCCCTGGGCGAACGCGGCATGGCCGTGCCCGAGGACTGTTCCGTGGTGGGGTTCGACAACAGCTATATCGCCGAGATCACCTATCCACGTCTGACCACGGTGGCCCAGCCGATAAAGACCATCATGCGGAAGGTCTTTTCGTTGTTGGACGAGGCCCTCCGGGGCGAGGCTTCCCCGGGCGTGTATCGGCTCAAAACGCGGTTGGTGGTGCGGGACAGCACGGCACCGCCGGGACGGGGGAAGGCGTGAGGGATCAGGGCGCCCGCGCAGCGGTGGAGATTAATGCGGTCACGAAGCGCTTCGGAAACGTGGTCGCGGTGGCCGATTTCTCCCTCGAGGTCCAACGTGGGGAGCTCGTGACCCTGTTGGGGCCTTCGGGCTGCGGCAAGACCACCACCCTGCGCATCGTAGCCGGCTTCGAGCGTCCCGATTCTGGCCGGGTGTTCATCTTCGGCCGCGAGGTCACCCACGTCCCACCGGAGAGGAGGGACGTCGGGATGGTGTTCCAGAACTACGCTCTGTTTCCTCACATGACCGTCTTTCAGAACGTGGCATTTCCTATGAGGATCGCTAAACGCCCGAAGCGTGAGATCCGCGAGAAGGTCCGGGAGTACCTCGCATTGGTCCGGCTCGAAGGGCTAGAGGGGCGGTACGTAACGCAGCTCTCGGGCGGTCAGAAACAGCGGGTGGCCTTGGCCAGAGCTTTGGCCCGTTCCCCGAAGATCCTCCTCCTAGACGAGCCCCTCTCCGCCCTGGATGCAAAGATCAGGATCCAGCTGCGCGAGGAGATAAGACAACTACAGCAGAAGCTCGGTATTACCACGTTGTATGTGACCCATGACCAGGAAGAGGCCCTCTCGATATCGGACCGCATCGTGGTGATGAACGAGGGAAATATCGAACAGGTGGGGGCCCCCACCGAGATCTACTTCCGTCCCCGCACCCTGTTCGTGGCGTCCTTCGTCGGGACGATGAACTTCTTCACCGGAACGGCCGTGACCACGGGGGGAGAGATCAAACTCAAATGGCACGAAGTCCTGCTATCGCTGCCCCCGGGGGCGAATGTGAAGCCCGGGGAAGCGATCAGCGTGGGCGTCCGTCCCGAGCGGCTCAGCCTCGCGTTCGATGGGGTTACCATCCCCCCCGGCCACAACGTCATCCCCGGTGACGTCAGCTTCGTCACCTTCCTGGGGTCCATCATGCGGGTGGAGGTAATGCTGGCGGACGGGACAAAGGTCAAGATAGATCTCCCCACGAAGGAGGGCGTAAACCCGCAACGGGGGCAAAAGGTCTACCTTTGTTTCTCACCCGACGATGCAGTGGTGCTGAAAACCTAAGCGGAAGGGAGGTGGTAGCGGAGGGCAATTCCCCATGACGAAACACGGGACCGGATTTCAGGAGAAAGGAGGTTTCAATGCGGAAAGCGTTGGTCGTGACGATGGTGGTGGGTTTGGTGGGGTTCGCAGTATCGGCTACGCCGGCGTGGGATTATTACATCCAGCTATTGACGGAAAAGGCCAAGGCCGAAGGTGGGGTCATCTTCAGTTACGGAATGCCGGAGACGTGGGCTAACTACGGCGAGATCTACGGCTACTTCGAGGAACTCTACGGCATCGTACAGCACGATATCGACATGGGTAGCTCCGTGGTCCTCGCCCGCATGACGGAGGAGAACGCGACCAAGAACGATGTGGCGGACCTCAAGCCCTCGTTGGCCTCCGTACTCGCTTCCCGTGGGCTCACCTCCGATTATCAATGCAGCTGTTGGGACGTCTGGCCCGAGTCCCAGCACGGGGTGGACCCGGACACCGGGAGCGTCTGGCAGGCCGCGTATTGGGGGACGTTGGGGTTCTTAGTGAACGTAGACATCGTGGACCCGGTGCCACGCAAATGGGCCGACCTCCTGAACCCGGCCTACAAAGGGTTGATCGGGTATCTCGATCCGCGGGCTACCGGGACCGGCGTGAACACCATCGAGGCCGCGGCCCTAGCGGTGTCCGGCGATCCCTACAATTACAAGGCAGGGGTTGAGTTCTTCAAGAAGCTCCACGATATGGGCCTGGTGGGGAGCGTAGATCCGCTGGTAACCGTGGCCCGTTTCCAGCGTGGTGAAATCGGTATCCTTATTAACTTCGATTACAACTTGCTCAAATGGAAAGAGGATAATCCCCAGATCAACTCGGTGGTCATAATCCCAGAAGACGGGACTATCTCTTCGGGTGGCGGCGTCATCATGGCGAAGAACGCGCCCCACCCCTGGACGGCCCGCTTGTTCCTGGAGTACCTCCTATGCGGCGAGGGCCAAATACTCTACGCCAAGGCTTTCGTACATCCCATGAATCCCACCGTACAACTTCCCCCAGAGATCCTGGAAAAGTTCCCGCCCAAGGAGGCCTACGATGTGGCGGATCGACTACAAGAGGGACGCTGAAATCACCGATGAGCTTCAGGAGTACTACTCGAAGATGATCGGCGGCTGACCGTGAGGCGAGGGCGGGGAGGGCTTTTCCCCTCCCCGCCCCCTCCATTCGGGGAGAGGGGTAGAATGAGGCGCATTTCACACGAGTGGTTTTTCCTGATCCCGATCACGGTGTTTTTGGGATTATTCGTGTTCTACCCCTTGACAAGGGTAGTGCTTAGGAGCTTCACCGACAACCTAACCGGCCACTTCACCCTGCAGAATTACCTCAACGCTTTCACCCAGACCCGCTATCTGGGATCCCTCAAGAACACCCTGTGGTTCGCGGGTGCGTGTACATTAGTGGGGGCGGTGGGAGGGACGTTCGTCGGCCTCCTGGCGAGCCGCATGTCGCCGAAGGCGCGCGGCATGTTGCTTTCCTTTTACTCCCTGCCCATGACGCTCTCCAGCCTCGTCGTGGCGTTTGCTTTCATCGTGCTATTGGGAAGAAACGGCGTGTTCAACATCATCCTCAACCGGTACCTCGGCCTCCCCAAGTTCGATCTCTACTCCTGGCATGGGTTGGTGGTCACGTACTCCTTTTACAACATCCCCTTGATGACACTCACCATGGCTTCGGTGTTCCTCAACCTCGATCGTTCCCTGATCGAAGCCGCCAGGAACCTCGGGGCCAAAGCGTGGCAAGTGTGGATATATGTGATCATCCCCGTTCTAGCACCGGGATTCATCGCCGGGATCTCCATCGTGCTCGCAGGCATGTTGGCGGCGTTCGGCACGGCATTGGCATTGACCGGTATGGCGAAATCGCTTCTCTCCTTGCAAATTTACTCCCATGCTTCCGAGAGCAACTACAACATCCCTCAGGCAAGTGCCTTGGCGGTGGTGCTCATCGTGGTCATCGTGGGATCCCTGGCGACGTTGAACTGGATCGAACGGCGACTTCGACCCGGGGGCGAGCGATGAGACGCGACACCGTGGTCGCGTTGATCCAGAGGTCGTTGTTGGTGCTGCTCATCCTTTACATCGTGCTGCCGCTCTTGGTGCCGCTGATCTTCTCCTTCAGTACGTTGTGGATGGACATCGTTCCGGAGGGCTTCACCGTGAGGTGGTATCTGAAGATATTCGACAGGCCCAAATACTATCGGGGTCTCATCACTTCGTTGCTTGTGGCGTTCAGCGCGGTGGCCATCGATGTCTTCATTTGCGTCCCCGCCGCATACGCGATCAACAGGTTACGTGGCCCTGGGGGCGGGTTCCTTCGGGCGGCGTTCAAGATCTTCCCCCTCATATTCCCCCCCATCGTGGTGGGCACCGGCTTCGTGCAGGCCTTCAATCGCCCCCCTCTCGCATGGAGCGGGTCGTTGATGTTGGCGGTATTCGCCCACGCGACGCTGGGGTTTCCATTCATGTTTCGTAACGTGCTGGCGGCGTTTCAGACCATAGACGAGCGCACCCTCTCCGAAGCCGCGGCGAGCTTGGGGGCGAATCTGTGGCAGCGGTTCCGCTACATCCTAATACCGAACGTTATCCCGGGCATACTGTCCGGGTCCCTCCTCGTCTTCGCGATATCCATGGGCGAATTCGAGGTGACCTCCATGATCGCCGGCTTCGGGTGGCGGACGATGCCCCTCCTACTCTATCGTAGCCTCATCGATGACATCCGGACCGCGAGCGCGATCTCGGGGATACTCATCGCCACGTCCATCCTGGCTTTCCTGGGCATGACCCTCATTTCCGGCCGTGTTGGGGCGGGCAAGTTACGGGCGGCCGGGGCAAGGGAGTGAGTCGTGGACCGCATATACCGGTACGTCGGCGTCGTCCACGTGCACACCACTTTCTCCGACGGCGAAGGGACGATAGAGGAGGTGATCGCCGCCGCACGCGGTACCGGTCTGGATTTCCTGGTGATAACCGACCACAACGATCTGCGGGCCAAGGGGCATGAAGGCTGGCACGGCGGCACTTTGGTGCTCGCCGGGGAAGAGGTCACGCGCCCTAGTGGGAATCACATGCTCGCTCTTGGTATCAGCGAATTCATCTCGCCGGATCTCACTCCTCAGGGAGGGATCGAGGCCGCAAAGGCCCAAGGCGGACGTGTATTCCTCGCCCATCCCTTTTACCAGGGAAGTGCCCTCATAGACGATCCCCCTCTCCCGTGGCGGGATTGGGAGGTATGTGGATTCGATGGGATTGAGGTGTGGAACCTGACCGCGGATTTGCATCAGGTTTTGGGGGAACGCCCGCCCGCACGTCCGCCCAGGGATGTCCTCGCCCTCGCGACCCCCAACCGGGCGGCCCTGCGCAAGTGGGACGAGCTCTTGGCCAGAGGGCGTGTGGTCGGGCTCGGCGGGTCGGACGCCCACGCGGAACGCATCCCACGCTGGAATGGGACCACGATTTTGCCGTATGAGAAGGCCTTCCGCGCGCTCAGGATCCATCTGCTGCTGCGCGAATCGTTGAACGGACATCTGCGTCACGCACGGGACCTCGTTTTGGAAGCGATATCTTCCGGCAATTTCCTGGTGGCCTTCGACCATCTATACGGGGGTGAAGAGGTCTTAGCGTCCGTTGTCCAGGGGGAGGAGCTTTTCCTTCCCGGCGAATCTCTCCCGGGGAAGTCGAAGGCCTCGGTGCTGCGGGTCGATCTCCCCGTCACGGCTGGTATCAGGTTGATTCACCGGGGGAGGGAGTTCCTGCGGCGGAAGGGCCGAAACATCTCCGTGCGGCTCGATCTTCCCGGTCCGTATCGGTTGGAGATTTACTTGGGGGACAGGCCATGGGTGCTCGTCAACCCCTTTTATTTCGGTGACCACGGATCGACGGATGTGACCGACGTGTGAAAGGGGGCGATGGATGTTCGATGGGAGGCTAGAGGAGCAGCGGAAACGCCTCCGGCTGACGCCGGAAGAGGTGGACCGCCGCATCGCGGAATCCCCCTTCGGCGAGAGGGGGAAGGAGTGGGCGCGGCGATGGCTCGCGGTCGAGTCCTACGGGCAGGTGGGGCTGGCCCTCTTCAAGCTCCCGCCCATCGTGGAACGGGCGGAAAACGACATCCTGATCGATGTCGACGGGAAAGAGTATATCGACCTCCTGGCCGGCTTCTCTGTTTCCGCTCTGGGCCAGTGTAACCCGGAGCTCGCGGAGACCATCGGCGCCCAGGCCAGGAAACTCGTGCACTACTTCGACCTGCCCCATCCCGAGCGCATCGAGCTCGCCGAACGCTTGGCGGAAATCACGCCCATCAAGGGGGGAAAGGCCAGGGTGGTCTTCGGGGTGACCGGGGCCGATGCGGTGGAGCTCGCCGTCCGCGCCGCCCGCTATTACACGGGCCGCCCGTTCATCCTCACCGCGTTCGGCGATTATCACGGCGTCACCTACGGGACCATGTCCCTAACGGGTAAGGGGGGCATGTGGGCCTATTTCTACCCCATCCCGCCCCAGGACACCGCGGTGGGTTACTTCCCGTTCCCGTATCCCTATCAGTGCCCCTTCGGCCGTCCCCCGGCGGGGAAGTCGGAGGAGGAGTGGTGCCTCGAGAGGCTCGAGGAGTACTTGGAGTATTTCTTCGGAAGCAAGGAATCGCCTTACCGAGAAGTGAAGAACGACATCACGAACGTGGCCGCGTTCGTGGTGGAGCCGTTCCAGAGCTCGGCGGGATACATCATCCCCTCGCCCGGCTACCTCAAGCTCCTGCGACGCATCGCCGATAAATACGGGATCCTCCTCATCGTGGACGAGATACAAACGGGGCTCGGTCGGACGGGGAGGCTCTGGGCCACGGAGTGGGAGGGGGTGGAGGTGGACATGCTGCTCACCTCGAAGGCCCTGGGCGGGGGGCTTCCCCTATCCGCGGTGGTGGCCCGAGCGGAGATCCTCGAGTCCTGGGGCCCGGGGGCCCATGTCTCCACCCAGGCCGGTAACGTCCTCGCGTGTGCCGCGGCCAACAGGGTGCTGGAGGTGGTTACCCGGGAGGACTTCCTGGCCGAGGTGCGCCGCAAGGGGGAGCGCTTCTATCGGGGTCTGGTGGAGCTCCAATCGCGGCACCCCCTCCTGGGTCACATCAACGCCCGGGGGCTATACATCGGGCTGGAGCTTGTCCGGGACCGCGAGACGCGGGAACCCGCGCCGGAGGAGGCCGCGTTCATCCTGGACGAGTGTGTGAAAGCTGGCATGGTGTTCGAGAAGGGGGGATACTTCCACAACCGTTTCCAGCTCATCCCCCCGCTCACGATTCGGGAGTCCACGATCGACAGGGCCCTGGAGATCTTCGACGAGGCCTTCACGGCCGCGGAGAAGAGGTTCGGCCCTAGGTGAACCGGCCGGGGGAGGCCCTCGCCGGTCAGCAGGTGAGGTGGAGGAGGGCGCAAGCCCGTTTCTTCGGGGAGTACTCGTTGAAGGCCTCCACCGCCTCGGCCGTTTTGAGGGCCAGGAGTTCTATGCCCCGCTCCGCGAGGAGCGCACGCGCCTCCGCGGTGACCTCCACCCGACCCCCGTATCCGGTTCCGATGATCACCAGCTCCGGGTCCGCCGCCAGGGCCTCCTCGAGGTCTTCGGGGAGGACCCGGTGCCCTTCCTTTCTCCACCAGCTCTTCACGGCCCCATCGGGGAGGACCTGGATGTCCTCGGTGTAGGGGACCCCGTCCACCTGCACGGAGCCGAAGCGATAGTTCGAGAGCCGCACAGCTCATCACCTCCTCGCTGTGAGCTCCTCGAGCCTCTCTAGATCCACGCTTTCCCGCACGAGTTCGCGCAGTGCCTCCAAGTGTGTCTTCCGCACCGGCGCCCGCCCCACGAGCCCCTCGGCGGTCTCGGCCGCGGTCATCGTGTCCTGGGGCACGAGGATCACGGGGACGCCGCGTTCCACCGCCCGGGCGAGGATCGAGCGCTCGGGGCGCAGGGAACCGGTGAGGATGAGGCCCCGCACGCGCTCACAGGAGAGGGCCGCCGATTGGATGTCGGCCCGATCCCCGCCCGTGACTACGGCCAGCTTCCCCGGGATGCGCCGGAGGTAACGCAGGGCCGCATCGCCGCTCATCGCCCCCACCAGGAACCGCTCCACCTCCGCGCCCGGATCCCCCGTCACCAGGACCTCGCCCCCCAACGCCTCGGCCACCTCGGCCATGGTGACCGTCCGCAGCCTCCGCTCGAACGGGACGATCCCCAGCGCGGGGATCCCCCGTTCCTCCAGCGCCGGGGCCACGGCGCCGCGCACCTCAGGGAGCTCGGTCTCCACGCTCACGGCGTTGAAGATCACCCCGCCCAGGGTCTCGCCGGCGAG
>JAADIW010000061.1 GCA_013151115.1 Caldisericota bacterium | reverse complement strand
CCTGGACGACCGGCGATGAGCGCGGGGGACAACGGGAAAGGACCGATACGGTTCGGGGTCTACAGCGGGGATCCCTTCCTCGCCGAGCGGGCCCTCCGGCGGAGGCTCGCGCAGCTCGGGGAGGTGGACACCGTGCTGTTGTGGGGGGACGAGGTCGGGGCGGAGGGGGTCCTCGAGGCCCTGGGCACCCCGCTCCTCTTCGGCGGGGGGAGGACCAGGGCGGTGGTGGTGCGCCGGGCCGATCCGCTGGCCGGGGATCAGCGCCTGATCGCGGCCCTGCGACGCGGGATTCCGGAGGGGGTGGCCCTTTTCCTCCTGGGCTCGGAGATAAAGGGACCCCTCGCGGCCGTCGCCGAGGAGGCCGTCCACTTCGCGCGGCCCACCAAGGGGGAGCTGCGGGAGCTCGCGGCCCAGCTCATGCGGGAGGCGGGGCTGCGGGTCCACGGGTTCGTGGTGGACATGCTGGTCGAGGCCTGCGGCGGCGACGCCATGCGCCTCGCCCGCGAGATCGAGAAGCTCTCCCTCTGGAAGGGGGGCAAGCTCCCGCGGGAGCGGATACCGGAGCTCTTCTACTTCGCGGAGCCCGCGCCCTTCGGGTTCCTGGAGGGGATCGGGTGGCGCGACCTCGCCGGGGCGCTGGGGGAGCTCTCCACGCTCCTCGGACGGGGCTGGGATTCCCAGCGTATCTTCTTCCTCCTCGCCGGACAGCTCCGGGCGCTCATCCTCGCCCGGGCGGCACTCGACGGAAAGGCCCATCCGGAGGGGCCGGATTGGCTCTGGCGCCGCCGCCTCCAGCAGGCCAGGAACTTCACGGCGGAAGAGCTCCTGGAGCTCCTGTCCCTGCTCCAGGAGCTCGATCTCGCGATAAAGCAGGGGCGGATGGACCCCGTAAGCGCCCTCTACCTCTTCACTTTGCGGGTTGCTCCTGGGTCACCCTGACGGGGATCCACTGGGCGAGGCCGGTGGTCTCCAGCAGCAGCCGCGACACCACCAGCGCCGAGAACAGCGAGCCCGCGACGCCCAACGCCAGCGTGATCCCGAAGCCCTGGACGGGCCCCGTGCCCAACATGAACAGGATCACCGCCACGATGATGGTGGTGATCTGGGCGTCCAGGAGGGCGGAGAGGGACTTCGAGAACCCCGCGGTCACGCAGGCCCGCGGGGCCTTGCCGGTGCGGCGCTCCTCCTTTATCCGCTCGAAGATGATCACGTTCGCGTCCACCGACATGCCGATGGTGAGCACGATACCGGCGATCCCCGGGAGGGTGAGCGTGGCACCGAATGCCCGCAGCGCCCCGAAGATGAACAGCATGTTCACGATCAGGGCCACGTCCGCCACCAGCCCCAGGGCCCGGTAATAGACCACCATGTAGATGAGCACCAGGATGAAGCTGATGAAGAGGGCCATGGTGCCGCGGCGGATGGAGTCCGCCCCCAGGGTCGGCCCCACGGTGTACTCCGACAGGACCGTCACGTCCACCGGGAGGGCCCCCGACCGGAGCACCACCGCCAGGAGCTTGGCCTCGTCGAACTCGAACGCCCCGGTGATCCGCGCGCTGTCGATGCGCCCGAGGCGCTGGGCCGTGCGCTTCAGGTCCAGGTTGATGTACGGGGCCGAGTAGACCACGCCGTCCAGGACGATGGCCAGGCGGTCCCCCTCCTCCCCCGGCACCTCGCCCTGGGCCCGGAGCCCGGCGATGACCTTGGCGAACTGCCTCGCCCCCTCGCGGTTGAAGTCGATCAACACCTCGTAATAGCCCGCATAGCGGGGGTCGGGGTTCGGCCGGACGTCGGCGTCGGTG
This sequence comes from Caldisericota bacterium, assembly GCA_013151115.1. GTDB lineage: Bacteria > Bipolaricaulota > Bipolaricaulia > Bipolaricaulales > Bipolaricaulaceae > UBA3571. The sequence continues at coordinate 3,548 of JAADIW010000061.1, read as the reverse complement.
AGGACGTCGCCGGTGAGGAGCGGCTCGCTCACCAGGTACCACATCACCGGGTTGCCGGCCTCGTCCCGCTCGTGGGAGGGAAGGATCTCCTGGAGGCCCCGTCGCTCCGCCTCGAGATCATCGCGGTTGGGCGAGGCCTTGATCACCTTGCGGAACTCGAGCATGGCGGTGGCCCCGATCAGGCGCCGGGCCTTCTCGGGGTCCTTGAGTCCCGGGATCACCACCTCGATGCGGCCCTCCCCCAGGGGGCGGAGGGTCACGTTCGCGAGCCCGTACTGGTCCACACGGTTCTCGAGGATGGCCACGATGCGCGAGGTGATGTCCCGCTGCTTCTCCGGCGACATCTCGGCCACGCCCTCCGCCTGGAGGACGATGCGCGTTCCCCCCTTCAGGTCGAGGCCGAGCCGGATGACCTTGTCCAGGGGCCAGAAGGGGAAGAGGAGCCCCAGCGCGGCGAAGACCACGGCGGCCGTCACCCCGAAGCGAATCCAGTTAGCGCGATTCATCCCCCCTCCTTAGCTGAGCTACTTGCGGACCTTCTCCACGATGCTGGTCTTGGCGATCCTCACCTTGGCCCCCTCCTCCAGCGAGAGGATCACGGTGTCGTCGTCGATCTTGTCGATGGTGCCGTAGATCCCACCCGCGGTGACCACCCGGTCACCCCGCTTCAGGCTCTGGATGAGCTTCCGGTGCTCCCGCTCGCGTCTCTTCTGGGGCCGGATGATGAGGAAATAGAAGATGGCGCCGAAGACCACGATGAGTATGACCAGAGAGATCAACTGGTTCCCCTGTTCCGGTGGCATATCATCACCTCTTTCCGCTTATGATCCTGTAAAGCCCCGTCCCGATAAAGGCCAGGGCCACTGAGATCACGGCCACGGTCCAGATCAAAAGACCACTTCCCGTGAGCCCCCTGCCCACCGCCACCAGCTGGTGGATCAGGGCGAAAATGACGGTCCACAGTATAGCGTAAAGGAAAGCCGCGATCGACCGCGGGGCCCGGTGGGCGCCGGTATCGACGAGGACCGCCAGCGGCGGAAGCGCGAGCCAGAGGAGGAGCGCGGGGCGGGCGCCCACGAGGCCGAGCCCGAGGAAGAGGAGCGCGTGGCCGGGGAGGAGGTTGAGCAGGTTCTTGCGGGCGATCTCCCGTCGGTATCCCCGCCGCTCCCGCCACATCCAATAGAACCAGAGGCCGAGGAACTCGATCCCCGCGGCGGCCCGGAGCCAGAGCGGGACCGGGGGGACCGCCGCGCAGATGATGAAGAGGAGGAGGACCAGCGGCGCGGTGGCGGCGCTCATAGGACCCCCCGGAACAGGTACCCCAACCCCAGCAGGAGGAAGAACCCCAGGGTGTCGGTGAAGGTGGTGAGGATCACCGACGAGGCGAGGGCCGGGTCCAGCCCCAGGGCCCGCAGCCCCAGGGGGATGGAGGCCCCCACCAGCCCCGCGATCACCATGTTCCCCATCATGGCCAAAAACGCCACGAGGCCCAGGTAAGGGTTATGCTTCCAGGCGTACGCCACCGCTCCCACCACGATCCCCACGGCGAGACCGTTCAGGAGGCCGAGCAGGACCTCCTTGGCGAGGATCCCGAGGCCCCGTCCCGGCGGGACCTCCCCCAGGGCGATCCCCCGGGTGACGATGGTGACCGTCTGCATCCCGGCGTTCCCCCCCTGCCCCGCCACCACCGGCATGAAGATGGCCAGGGCGGAGATCTTGGCGATCACCCCCTCGAACGCCCCCACCACCGAGGCGGCGAGGAACGCCGTGGCCAGATTGATGTACAGCCAGGGGAGGCGGAGCCTGAGGGATTCGGGCCATGGGGTATCCACCCGTTCCTCCCGGGGGACGTTGGCCATCTTGTACATGTCCTCGGTGTCCCGGAGGATGACGGTATCGAGGATATCGTCCATGGTGACGATGCCGAGGAGCCTCCCCTCCCCGTCCACCACCGGGAACGCGAGATACCCGTATTTGTCGAAGGCCTGGGCCACCTCATCGGCGGGCATCTCCGGGGATAGGGATACCACCTCGGGCCGCATGATCTCCCGGATCCGGGTGTCGGGGCGGGCGAAGACGAGGTCCCGCAGGGAGAGGACCCCGAGGAGCCTCCCCCCCTCGTCCACCACGTACACGTAGTAGATCGTCTCCGCCTCCTCGGCGACCCTGCGGAGGCGCTCTATCGCTTCCTGGACGGTGATATCCGCGGGGAGGGCGACGTACTCGGGCGACATGAGCCCCCCGGCGGAATCGGGCGGATACCTCAGGAGGCGCCGCAGGACCTCGGCCTTCTCCCGGTCCAGGGCCTCCAGGTGTCCGAGGATCTCCTCCACCGCATCCCGGGGGAGCTCCTCCAGGACGTCCACCGCGTCGTCCGGCTCCATCCGGGAGAGGATCGCCGTGGCCTCCCGCTGGGGGAGCCCCTCCAGGAGCTCGGCGGCCTCGTCGGGGTCCATCTCCTCCAGGGAATCGGCGGCGGCGTGGACCTTGTACAGTTCCCGCAGGAGCTCCACCGCCTCCGCCTCGGGGAGCTCGTGCAGGATCTCCGCCACCTCGGCGGGGTGGCGCTTGGCGAGCTCCTGTGGGTCGAGGACGGATGTCCCACCGTTGCGGTCAGCCATATCAACGGCGAATATACCTGAAGAAAAAAGTTTCACCCAGGAGGTGTGATTTGCGCCTGTGGAGCACGCTGGAGCGCGGCCCGGTCGAGATCCCGCCCCCGGAGGAGAAGGCGACGGTGGGGATGTACGTCTGTGGCCCCACGGTGTACGACTATATCCACATCGGGAACGCCCGCCCCTTCATCGTGTTCGACGCCCTCAGGCGATACCTGGAATCCCGAGGATATGAGGTGGTCTACGTCCAGAACATCACCGATATCGACGATAAGATCATCAACCGCGCCCGGGAGGAGGGGTCCTCCCCCGAGGAGGTGGCCGAGCGCTTCTCCCGGGAGTACCTGGAGGACCTGCGGGCGCTGGGGGTAAAGCTCCCCACCTATCAGCCCCGGGCCCGGGCCTATGTGGACAAGATGATCGAGCTCATCGAGGAACTCGTCGCGAAGGGGCACGCCTACGTGGCCGACGGGGACGTGTACTTCTCGGTGCGGAGCTTCCCCGACTACGGGAAGCTCTCGGGGAAATCCCTCGACGACCTCCTCTCCGGGGCCCGGGTGGAGCCCGGGGAGGGGAAGAGGGACCCCCTGGATTTCGCTCTGTGGAAGGCCGCGAAGCCCGGGGAGCCGAAATGGCCCTCCCCCTGGGGCCCGGGGCGCCCCGGCTGGCACACCGAATGCGTGGTGATGTCCCGGGAGCTCCTCGGGGATACCCTGGACATCCACGCGGGGGGGAACGACCTCATCTTCCCCCACCACGAGAACGAGATCGCCCAGGCCGAGGCCGCCAGCGGGAAACCCTTCGCCCGGATCTGGCTCCACAACGGGATGCTCACCGTGCGGGGGGAGAAGATGTCCAAATCGTTGGGCAATTTCTACTACGCCCGCGACATCGTGAAGCTCTTCGGGACGGAGGCGGTCCGCTATTTCTACC
>JAADIW010000069.1 GCA_013151115.1 Caldisericota bacterium | reverse complement strand
CGGTAGAGCTCCCCCCCGATCACGATCCCCCCGCCGATCCCGGTGCTCACGGTGACGTAGAGGAAGTGCCGTGTCCCCCGGCCGGCCCCGTAGCGCCACTCCCCCAGCGCCGCGGCGTTGGCGTCGTTCTCCACCACCGCCGGCGCCCCGAGGCGCTCCCGCAGCCACTCCGCCAAGGGGAAATCCTCCCAATCGGGCACGTGGTGGGAGAGGAGCACCACCCCTTCCTCCGCCCTCACCGGTCCCCCGAAGCTCACGCCCACGGCCGCGGGCCGCCCGCCCCCCAGCACCTCCTCCGCCAGGGCGAGGATGATCCTCCGATCGGCCTCCGCGGACTTATCCGGCGGCGAGGGCATGGACGCCCGGGCGCGAAACGCCCGCACCCCGGGCTCGACGGCGGCGGCCGCGAGCTTCGTTCCCCCGAAGTCCAGGGCCAAAATCAGCCGCTTCATCCTTCCCACGCCGTTACCGCCCGTGCGGCCTCACCCATCCAGGAGGGCTCGGAAGACGGCGTGGAGGATGGCCAGGTGCATGTCCTCGATCCACTGCATGTCATCGGAGGGGACGACGATGCAGAGGTCCACCAAGTCCCGCAACCGTCCCCCTCGATAGCCCGTTATCCCCACGGTGCGCAGGCCCATCTCCCGGGCGGCCTCCACGGCGCGGAGGACGTTGGGGGAGTTCCCGGAGGCGGAGATCCCCACGGCCACGTCGCCCGGGCGGGCCAGGTTCCGGAGGGGCTCGACGAACACCGCCTCGTACCCGCAGTCGTTGGCGTAGGCGGAGAAGGTGGCGATATCGTGTAGGGTCACCACCCGGAACCGGGGCACCCCCTCCCGGACGGTGCCCTTCCCCAGATCGCAGGCGAAGTGCGAGGCCGTGGTGGCGGAGCCACCGTTCCCGAACACGAATACGCAGTTCCCCCGTTCGCGGGCCTCCCGCAGGAGCCCCGCGAACTCCTCGATCTCGCGCCAGGGGAGCTTCCCGATGAGCTCGGAGAGCCCCGCGAAGTACGCCCTGATGTCCATCGCTCACCCCTTGAGGGATCCGGCCAGAAGGCCCCGCATGAAGTAGCGGCCGAGGAAGATATAGACGAGGAGCGTGGGCAAGGCCGCCATCAGGGATCCGGCCATCTGCACGTTCCACTCCACGATATAGGAGCCGGCGAGGTTGTTCAGGGCCACCGTCACCGGCTGGACCGCTGGGTTCTGGGCGATGGTCACCGCGAACAGGAAGTCGTTCCAGATGGACGTGAACTGCCAGATCATCACCACCACGAACCCCGGCATGGAGACCGGGAGCATGATCCGGGTGTAGACGCCCAGCACCCCGGCCCCGTCGATCCGGGCCGCCTCCACGAGCTCCCTGGGCACCGTGGCGTAATAGTTGCGGAAAATGAGCGTGGTGATGGGGATCCCGTACACGGTGTGGGCGAGGATGAGGCCGGGGATGCTCCCGTAGAGCCCGAGCTTCATCAGGGTCTGCACCAGGGGGATCAGGATCGATTGGTACGGGATGAACATCCCGAAGAGGAGCAACGTGAACAGGGTGTTCGAGCCCCGGAAACGCCACTTGGAGAGGACGTAGCCGTTGAGGGACCCCAGGAACGCCGAGGCCAGGGTGGCCGGGATGGCCACGTAGAAGCTGTTAACGAAGTTATGCGCCAACCCGGTGAACCCGAAGCCCCCCAGCAAGGCCTTCCTGAAGCTCTCCAGCGAGAAGCTGTGGGGGAGATCCCACATGCGGTAGAGGTTCACCTCGGCGAAGCTCTTCAGGCTCGTCACCACTAGCACGTACACCGGCATGAGGTAGAACGCGGCGAAGCCCACGAGCACGAGGTAGAGGAGGGCGCGCTGCCACGGGATCCTCCTCCCCATCGTCATACCTCCGCCTCCCGGCGCACGCTGAAGATGAGGTAGGGGACGATGAGCAGCGACACCATGAGCAAGAGGATGATGGCGATGGCCGCCCCCTGGGCGAACCGGTTGGCGTGGAAGGTGGTCTCCCACATGAAGTAGGCGGGGACGTCGGTGGAGAAACCGATCCCGGGGCCGGTCATGGCCACGATGAGGTCGTAGATCTTGAGCGAGATGTGGCCGAGGATGATGATCGCCCCGAGGGTGATGGGCCGGAGCAACGGCAGGATCACGTAGCGGTACACCTGCCACTCGCTCGCCCCGTCCACCCGGGCCGCCTCGCGCAGCTCCTCGGGGATCCCCCGCAGGCCCGCCAAGTACATGGCCATCACGTACCCCGACATCTGCCAGATGGCGGCCACGGCCACCGCCTTGATCCCCACCCGGGGGTCGGTGTACCAACCGCTCTTCAGGAAGCCCAGGCCGATCTTCTCCAGGAGGAGGTTGATCCCGGTGCTCCCCATCTGGGGGCTGCCGGGGTTCATGAGCCACCGCCACACCACGCCGGTGACGATGAAGGAGAGCGACATGGGGTAGAGGTAGATGGTGCGGAAGAAGCCCTCGCCGCGCACCTTGCGATCCAAAAGCACCGCCAGCAGGAACCCGATGGCCAGCGACCCGGTGAGGAAGAGCCCGGTGAAGACGGCCAGGTTCCGGAGGTCTATCTGAAACCGGGGGTGGGCGAAGAGCTTGAGGAAATTCCGCAGGCCCACGAAGGTGTAATCGGGGAGGAGCTGGTTCCAGTTGCTCATCGAGACGTAGCCCGTCCAGCCGATGAAGCCGTACACGAAGACCGCGACCGCGATCACCGAGGGAAGGAGCAACAGCAAGGTGATGAGCCGTTCGCCCTTGAGCCACCGTCTCCTCATCTCGCCTCCGGGGGAATAATAAAAAGGTGGCCCGGCCGATGGTACCGGGCCACCTCCGCTGGTCCGTCCTCTACTTCACTTCCCCATCTGGGCCAGCGCCGCCTCGGCGGCCTCCACCAGGGCGCGCTGGGTCCCGGCCACATCCTTGGTGGCGAGGAAGAGGTTGACGGCGTCCTTGAAGTCCGTCACCCAGGACTCGATGGCCGCGGCGCCGTGGATCACCGAGGGCACGATGGCGTCCCGGGCGAAGTCCTCCATGCAGGACTGGAGGTAGGGGTTGAACAGGGCCTTCTCCTCCGCGGTGAGGTCGGTGCGGGCCGGGATGGAGCCCTTACGGGTGTTGAACGCGATCTGGCCCTCCTTGGACCCGCAGACCATCAGCCAGCCCAGGGCGTTGATGGGGTTCGGCGCCCGCTTGGGCAGGCAGAACGTGTCGGAGAGGGCGTCGAAGATCCCGCGGGTGCCCGGCACCGGCGCCCAGCCGTAGTCCTCGTAGCCCTTGGCCATGAACCAGCCGTTGGTCCAGTCGCCCATGATCATCATGGCCCCCTTGTGGGCGATGAGGTACTCGCCGGCGCCGTCCCAGCTGAGGGCGGCGTAGTCCGGGTTCACGTAGTCCAGGATCTTCTTCAGGATCTCCAGCGCCTCCGTCACGCCCGCGGAGGTCCAGGGGGTCTCGCCGGTCCACAGCCCCTTGTACCCCTCGGCGCCCAGGGTGCTGACGAGGATCGTCTCGAACAGGTGCGCGGCCTCCCAACCGCCGGCGTTGCCCATCACGAAGGGCACGACCCCCTCGGCCTTTAGCTTCTCGCAGATGGAGAAGAACTCGTCCCAGTTCTCGGGCGGGGTGATCCCGTACTTCTCGAAGATCGCCTTGTCGTACCACAGCACGTTGGCGCGGTGGATGTTAACGGGCACGCCCCAGAAGTGGTCCTTGTAGAGCAGCAGATCCAGGAGATCCTTGGGCAGCACCTCCGTCCAACCCATGATCTCGAAGAGCTTGTCCAAGGGCGTGAGGTAGGTCTCGGGGCTGTAGCCCTCCACCTCGAGGCCGGCGTGGAGCTGGAACGTGTCCGGCGGATCGCCGGCGATCAGGCGCGGCTTGATCACGGCGCGGAACACGAACCCCGCTCCCCCGGCGATGGTGGCGTTCACGATCTGGACATCGGGGTAGTATTCATCGTAGATCTCGAACAGGGCGTTCAGGCCCTCCGCCTCGCCGCCGGCGGTCCACCAGGAGCCGACCACGAGTTTGCCCCCGCCGAAGAGGTCCTCGGGGCGGTTGGGATCCCAGAAGGCCATGAACGCCTCGGCCCAGGCGCGTTCGGGAACCCAGAGCTTGGCGCCCGCGGGGATCTTCATGTCCAGGGTCCTGATCTTGAGGTAAGCCGGATCGGCGAGGCTCTTGGCGTTGGTGGCCCGCATGATGGCCGGCGCGTAGGCGGAATCGCCGAAGACTTCCTGGGCCACGGCCGCCAGGGTGGTCTCGGAAGCGGCGACGTATTCCTTGCCCGGCTGCGCCCAACCGACCAAACCCCAAACCAAAAGCCCGACGAACAACAACGCGACTGCGCGCCTCATGTGTTACCCCCTCCTTTGTCCCGAAGGTTTCGCGGCGCAAACGTTATTATTAGGCCTCCCGTTCCCCGATGTCAAGACTTTCCGGGTCCAATTTAAAAACCCCAGCGACGTCGTGAACGCGGAGGGGTCACGCGCTCGCGAGCAGCCTTTCGATGCGGCGGATCACCCGTTCCGCGGCAGAACGCGCATAACGGGAGAGGCCTTCCCCGAAGGAAAAGTCCCTCCCGGGGACGGTGACGAGCCACGCCTCGGGCTCGCGGCCGAACAGGGCCACCGCCCAGGCCAGGAGCTCACCGGGCTCGGGGGAATGCGAGAGGACCGCCGTGGGCACCGGGCGTACCCGCCTCCATCGGATGGGACCGGGGCGGACGTCAGCGTCCACGAAGATGACCAGGTCCGCACCGGCCAGGCGCGCGATGAGCTCGGGGGTGAACGGCCAGGCGGACACCGTCTCCACGTCCGGCCGCCCCGAGAGCCGGCCCGCTATCCACAGGCCCACCGCGTCGTCCCGCCTGATCGGGTTGCCGTACCCCACGACGAGGATCCTCATAGCACCCCCAGCTTATGCCCCCCCGCGGTGGCCCGCAACCGCGGCCGTCCCCTCAGGCGCCGAACTTGGGCCCCCGGTTGCAGTAGCCCAGGAGCTGGGGCACCAGGTTCCCCGAAAACCGGCCGAGGCCTCCTTCCGCCGCCGTCCGCTCCCCGAACCGCTCCACCCGGTCGGGACGGACCGAGGGCCCGACGAACAGCGCCGGGACCGGGTCAGGGGTGTGGTCCCCGTAATCTATGGGGGTGGTGTGGTCCCCGGAGAAGGCGAGGTGGATCTCTTCCAGGTTCAACTCCGCGAGGAGCGTGCCGAAGAACTCGCGGTCGATGCGCTCGATGAACCCGGTCTTCGCCCCGGGGTCGTGGTCGTGGCCGGCGTTGTCGGTGCCCTTGATGTGGACGAACACGAAATCGTAGGTTTCCAGCGCCTCCAGGGCCGCCTTGGCCTTGGCCA
>JAADIW010000093.1 GCA_013151115.1 Caldisericota bacterium | reverse complement strand
GTTCGCCCCGCACCGGGTGCTCTCCCTCCGGGGAGGCCGCATCATCGTCGACGGGATCGACGCCGGACCGGCCACCGATCCCCTGGGCTTCCTGAGGGATGCCCTCCCCCGCGCCGCGGTCCCCGCGGGGGAGGGGTTCGTATACCTGGGGGGCCTGGTGGGGTTCATCTCCTATGACTTCGTGAGCTACCTCGAGCGCCTGCCGGAGAGGTTCGACCCCGAGTTCCCGGCCTTCGTCCTGGGCCTGTACCTCGACGGCCTCGTCTTCCACCACCGCCGCAGGCGGTGCGTCTACTTCTCCCTGGGGCCGGACCGGTACGGGGAGGTCGAGAAGGCGGTGAAACGGGCGGGATCGCCCGAGGCGTTCGCCCTCAAGGACCTCCGTCCCCATATGAACCGGGAGGGGTTCCTCGAGGCGGTGCGGGTCGCCAAGGAGTACATCCGGGCGGGGGACATCTACCAGGTGGTCCTCGCGCGCCGGCTCTCGGGGCGCTTCTGCGGGGATCTGGCCGCGGCCTACGCGCGCCTCCGGGAGCTCAACCCCTCCCCCTACATGTACTTCCTCGATTTCGGGGATCTCCGGATCGCGGGATCGAGCCCGGAGATGTTCCTGGCGGCGCGGGGCAGGCGGCTCTTCACCTGTCCCATCGCCGGCACCCGGCCCATCACCGGCGACCCCGAGGTCGACGAGGCCTACCGGACCGAGCTCCTCTCCGACGAGAAGGAGCGCGCGGAGCACAACATGCTGGTGGACCTCGCCCGGAACGACATCGGGCGGGTCTCCCGGTTCGGGACGGTCAGGGTGAGCGAGTACATGGTGGTCGAGCGCTTCAGCCATGTGCAACACATCGTCTCCCGGGTGGAGGGGGAGCTCGCGGACGGGCTGGACGCGTTCGACGCCATGGCCGCCCTCTTCCCCGCCGGCACGGTGAGCGGCGCCCCCAAGGTCCGGGCCATGGAGATCATCGCCGAGCTGGAGCCGGAGCCCCGGGGGCCCTACGCCGGGATCGTGGGCTACTTCTCGACCACCGGCGACATGGATTCCGCCATCACGATCCGCACCATCTTCGCCCGGGGGAAGACCCTCTACCTCCAGGCCGGCGCGGGGATCGTGGCCGACTCCGTCCCCGAACGGGAGTGGGACGAGACCCAGGGGAAGCTCGGGGCGCTGCTCGCGGCCCTGGAGATAGGGGGTGGGCGATGAGGGTGCTCGTGATCGATAACTACGACTCCTTCACCTACAACCTCGTCCAGTATCTGGGGGAGCTCGGGGCGGAGCCCGTGGTCCACCGGAACGACGCGCTGACCCTGGAGCGGGTGCGGGAGCTCGCGCCCGATTGCATCGTCATCTCCCCCGGCCCGGGGCGCCCCGAGGACGAACGCTACTTCGGGATCTGCGCCCGGGTGCTCCGGGAGATCTCCCCCCGGGTGCCCACCCTGGGGGTCTGCCTCGGTCACCAGGGGATCGGGGTGGTGTTCGGGGGCCGGGTGGGGCCGGCGCGTACGCTCCGACACGGGAAGACCTCCCGCATCTTCCACGACGGCCGTGGGGTCTTCCGGGGGCTCCCGGATGGCTTCCCCGCGGCCCGGTACCACTCGCTGGTGATCGAGCGCGCCTCCATCCCGGACGAGCTCGAGCTCTCCGCCGTCTCCGACGACGGGGAGGTGATGGGCGTCCGGCACCGGCGGTTCCCCATCGAGGGCGTCCAGTTCCACCCCGAGTCGGTGCTCACCCCCCACGGCAAGAGGCTCCTGCGGAACTTCCTCGAGGAGGCGGAGACATGGACGCGATAAGGCGGGCGATAGGGCTACTCGCGGAGGGGAGGGATATCGGGCCCGAGCTCGCCGAGGCCGCGGTGGGGGAGATCATGGAGGGACGCTGCACCCCGGCCCAGATCGCGGGGTTCCTGGTGGGGCTGCGGGCCAAGGGGGAGACCCCCGAGGAAATCGCGGCCATGGCCCGGGCGATGCGGGCACACGCCGTGCGGATCTCCCCCAAGGTGGATCGCCCCCCCGTGGACCTGTGCGGCACGGGCGGGGCCCCCCTGAAGACCTACAACGTATCGACGGTGGCGTCCTTCGTCGTCGCCGGGGCCGGGATCCCGGTGGCGAAACATGGGAACCGTTCCCACACGAGCAAGTGCGGGAGCGCCGATCTCATGGAGGCCCTGGGGGTGAATTTGGGGGCGCCGCCGGGGGCGGTGGAGGCCGCCATCGAGACGGTGGGGATCGGGTTCCTGTTCGCCCCCGTGTTCCATCCCGCCATGCGTCACGCCGCGGGCCCCCGACGGGAGCTCGGGATCCGCACGGCCTTCAACCTCCTCGGGCCCCTCACCAACCCCGCGGGGGTCAAGCGCCAGCTCCTGGGGGTCGGGGCCCCGGAGCTCGTCGAGGTCTACCCCGAGGTCCTGCGGCTCCTGGGGGCCGAACGGGCACTGGTGGTGCACGGGATCGGCGGCGTGGACGAGATCTCCCTGTTGGGGGAGACCCTGGTGGGGGAGCTCCGGGACGGGGAGGTGACCCATTACCGGATCCGGCCGGAGGCGTTCGGCCTCGGGAGGGCCACCCCGGAGGAGGTCGGCCCCCTGGATCCCCCGGCGGCGGCCGCGGCGGCCCGGGCGATCCTCCGGGGGGAGGAGAGGGGGGCGCGCGGCGACATGGTCCTCCTGAACGCCGCCGCCGCGATCTACGTCGCCGGCGGGGCGCCCTCGATCGAGGCGGGGCTCGAGCTCGCTGCGGAATCGATCGAGTGTGGGGCCGCCCACGCCGCGCTCGAGGGGCTCGTGGCGTTCACGAACCGGCCATGGACCGCTTAGACGGGTTCGCGCGGAGCGCGTGGGAGCGGGTGCGGTCTGGTTACTACTCCGTCCCGGCGTCACGGGCGCCCCATCCGACCCGGTCGCTCGCGAAGGCGGTGCGGGAACGCCGGGGACGGGCGGTCGTTGCCGAGGTGAAGCCCCGCTCCCCCACCGAACCGGACCTCCTCCGGGGCCGGGGGGTCGGCGAGCTCGCCCGGGCCTACCTCGCCGGCGGGGCCGTGGGGATCTCCGTCCTGGTGGACCCCGACCACTTCGGGGGGGCGCTCGCGTACCTGCGGGAACTCGCCGGGCTCGGCGTCCCGCTCCTCGCCAAGGACTTCGTGGTGGACCCGGCGCAGCTCGAGGCCTACGCCCGGGCCGGGGCGGATTGCGCCCTCCTCATCATGGCCCTCTTCCGCCGGGGCCACACCTCCCGCGGCCCGGGGGAGATGATCGACCGGGCCCATGCGCTGGGGCTCGAGGTCCTGCTCGAGGTATCCTCGGCCGAGGAGCTGGAGGAGGCGTTGGGGACAGAGGCGGATCTCATCGGGATAAACAGCCGCGACCTCGCCACCCTGGAACTGGACCCCCGTCGCCCCGCTGCGGTCCTGCGGGAGGTGGCGCCGCGGGACCCCCGCCCCATCCTCGCCCTGAGCGGGATCTCCTCGCCGGAGGAGGTGCGGGCCCTGCGGGAGGCGGGGTTCGCCGGGTTCCTGGTGGGAACGGCGCTGCTCCGTGCCCCCGATCCGGCGGCCCTCGTCCGGGAGCTCGCGGCGGCATGAGGGTCAGGGTCAAGATCTGCGGCCTTCGGTCCCCTGATGAGGCCCGGTTCGCCGCCGTGGGGGCGGACGCCGTGGGGGCGGTGGTGGCGGTTCCCCGGTCCCCGCGGAACCTGGACCCCGCCCGGGCGGCGGAGCTCTTCGCCGCTGTCCCCGCGGGCGTCCTCCGCGCGGCGGTCACGGTTTCCACCGAGCCCCGTGTCCTCCACGATCTGCTCTCCCTCGGGCCGGAGATCCTCCAGTTGCACGTGGAGTTGCCCCCCCGCCGCTGGGGGGAGATCCGGGCCCTGGTGGGGGAGAGGGCCTTGATCTGGGGGCTCCTCGGGGTGAGGGTCGAGGAGCCGGAAGAGGCCCTCCTCCGGCGGGCGCGGGCACTGCGGGGGGCGCCCCTCGACGGGGTCATCCTCGACACGGTGGCCCGGGGACGGGCGGGGGGCACGGGGACGGCCCACGACTGGGGCCGGAGCCGGCTCGCCCGCGATATCCTGTACCCCACCCCGGTGGTCCTCGCCGGCGGGCTCACGCCGGAGAACGTGGCGGCGGCGATCCGGGCGGTGGAGCCGGACTGGGTGGACGTCTCCTCCGGCGTGGAGGAAGGGGGACGGAAATCCCCCGCGAAGATCGCGCGGTTCGTGGAGGCGGTGCGCCATGCGGCTGAGTGACTACCCCCGGGCAGGGAAATTCGGGCCCTTCGGGGGGCGTTTCGTCCCCGAGATCCTCGTGCCGGCCCTGGAGGAGCTGGAGGAAGCGTACCTCTCGCTCCGGGACGATCCCGGGTTCCGCGCGGAGCTCGACCGGTACTTGCGGGACTACGCGGGCCGCCCCACGCCCCTCTACTTCGCCCGCAACCTCACCCGCCACGCCGGCGGGGCCAGGATCTACCTTAAACGCGAGGACCTGCTGCACGGGGGGGCCCACAAGCTCAACAACGCCCTGGGCCAGGCCCTGTTGGCGGCGCGCATGGGCAAGCGCCGCCTCATCGCCGAGACCGGGGCCGGCCAACACGGCACCGCCACCGCCATCGCCGGGGCGGTGATGGGGCTCGAGGTGGAGATCTACATGGGGGCCCTGGACGCGGAACGCCAACGCATGAACCTCTTCCGCATGGAGCTCCTCGGGGCGCGGGTGCATCTGGTGGACTCGGGGACCAGGACCCTGAAGGACGCGATCAACGAGGCGCTGCGGGACTGGGCCACGAACGTGCGCCACACCCACTACCTCATCGGCTCCGTCGTCGGCCCCCATCCCTACCCGATGATGGTGCGCGATTTCCAATCCGTGATCGGCCGGGAGATCCGAGAGCAGATCCTCGCCGCCGAGGGGAGGCCCCCGGATCTCCTCGTGGCCTGCGTGGGCGGGGGGAGCAACGCCATGGGGACCTTCTACCCGTTCGCCGACGACGAGGGGGTCGCCCTCCTCGGAGCGGAAGGGGGCGGCGACGGGGCGCGGCACGCCGCCTCGTTGGCGCGGGGCGAGGTGGGGGTGCTCCACGGGATGAGGACCTACCTCCTCCAGGACGAATGGGGACAGATCGCCGAGACCTACTCCGTCGCCCCGGGCCTCGATTACCCCGCCGTGGGGCCGGAGCACGCCCTCTACCGCGAGCTCGGCCGGGCCGAGTACGTGGCCGTGACCGACGCGCAGGCCCTGGAGGCCTTCCGGCTCCTGGCTCGCCTGGAGGGGATCATCCCCGCGCTGGAATCGGCCCACGCCGTCTACGCCGCGATCCAGCGGGCGCGGGAGATGCCCCGGGACGCGGTGGTGGTGGTCACCCTCTCCGGCCGAGGCGACAAGGACCTGGACATCGCCATGCGCGCCCTGGGAGGGAGGGATGGGCTGGACCGCGATCGCTGAGCGCTT
>JAADIW010000150.1 GCA_013151115.1 Caldisericota bacterium | reverse complement strand
GTACTACAAGGGCGAGCCCGTCACGATCATCTTCCTCATCCGCACCGAGGACGAGCGCAAGGAGATCGGCGACTACGTGGCCGGCCTCCTGGAGGAGCTCGGGTTCACGGTGGACCGCCGCTACGGGATCTCCCGCGATCTCGCCAAGTGCTGGATCTTCACCGATCCGGCCGAGGGGTGCTTCCACATCTACACCGCCGGTTGGGTGAGCACCGTGATCTCCCGTGACCAGGGCGGCAACTTCGACTTCTTCTACACCAACCGCGGCCTGGGCCTCCCGCTGTGGCAGGCCTACTACGTGAAGCCCGAGGCCGACGAGGTGTTCAAGCGCTTGGCCTACAACGACTATTCCACCATCGAGGAGCGCCTCGAGCTCATGAAGAAGGCGCTCGACTACGCCATGGAGAACTCCGTGCGCGTCTGGCTCACCAACGAGGCCCCCATGTTCGCCCACCACAAGGACCTCTCCGTGGCGGTGGACCTCGCCGGCGGCGTCTACGGTTCGTGGCTGTGGTCCTACACCATCCACTGGAAGGATGAGGCCGGGAACCCGAAGGAGGGCGGCACCGTCCGGATCGCCATCGGCGAGATGTTCAACGAGCCGTGGAACCCGGTGGCCGGCACCAACTGGATCTACGATCAGATGCCCATCCGCGGTACCGGTAACCCCTTCGTGCTGCCGGATCCGTTCACCGGGCTCTATCACCCGCAGCGGATCGAGAAGGCCGAGGTCTACGTCAAGGAGGGCCTCCCGGTGGGGAAGACCCTCGATTGGGTGAGCCTCGACTTCGTGGATGAGATCAAGGTGCCCGAGGACGCCTGGGTCGACTGGGACGCCGCCAACCAGCGGTTCATCACCGCGGGCGAGAAGTTCCCCGAGGGCGTCACCGCCAAGGCCAAGGTGGTCGTCCACTACGACCCGGCCTTCCTCGAGGACACCTGGCACGACGGCTCCAAGTACTCCATCGCCGATATCCTCATGCCCTTCATCCTCGGCTTCGATCGGGGCAAGGAGGAGTCCCCGATCTTCGACGAGTCGGTGAAGCCCGACCTCGAGGCCTGGCTCGAGTACTTCAAGGGCCTGCGCATCGTGTCCGAGGATCCGCTCGTGATCGAGTACTACACCGACTCCATCGACCTCGACGCCGAGTGGCTCGCGGCCGGCGCGGTGCTCGACGCCTTCTACAGCCAGGGTCCGGCCCCGTGGCACTCCATCGCCGTCGGCATCCTGGCCGAGGCGGCGGGTGAGGTCGCCTTCTCCGCCGACAAGGCCGACAAGAAGGGCGTCGAGTGGGTGAGCTACATCGCCGGTCCCACGCTCGACATCCTGGAGAAGTACCTCCAGAAGGCCATCGATGAGGGCTACATCCCCTACGCCAACGTGCTCGGCAAGTACATCTCCAAGGAGGAGGCCATCGCTCGGTACCAGAACCTCCTCAACTGGTACAAGTCCAAGGGCCACTTCTGGGTGGGCGACGGCGTCTTCTACATCGACTCCGTCGACACCCTGGCCCGCACCGTGACCCTCAAGCGCTTCGAGGCCTTCCGCGACCCGGCGGACAAGTGGCTCCGGTTCGCCGAGCCCAAGATCGCGTCCATCGACTTCATCGGCGCGCCCGAGGTCCTCGAGATCGGCAAGGGCGCCGTCATCCCGGTCAACATCACCTACAAGGAGGAGCCCTATCCGCCGGAGGAGATCGACTTCGTGAAGTACCTCCTCTTCGACGCGGAGGGCAACCTCGTCGCCCTCGGCACCGCGGAGTACTTCGGCGGGCCCACCTGGAACGTGGTCCTCACGCCGGAGATCACCTCCAAGCTCCCCGAGGGCACGGTGAAGCTGGAGGTCGCCGTCTCCTCCAAGGTCGTCGCCATCCCGTCCTTCGCGGACATCGAGTTCATCGCGGTGCCGTAACGGATGCGGGCGCAAAGGGCCCGGGAAGCTTGAGCTTCCCGGGCCCTTTTTTTATAATCCTGTGCGTAAAATCCCGCTTTTCCCCAAGGAGAGGAGAGTTGGCGAGAGCGAACAGATCGGTCCGCCCCAAGGGCAGGAAAATACAATCGCTTTTACGCTTGGCCCGTTATACCCTGTTCCGTGGGTTCGCCGTCTGGATAGCGTTAGTGGCCGGGATCTTCCTCACCATCATCATCGCCAACATGGGCGGCTACGTGGACAAGATCAAGATCGCCCAGATCAACGAGACCGTCAGCGCCTCCGTGTTCATGAACCCCGCGTATCAACACCTCACCTCCGAGGAAAAGCGCGAGCTCATCCAAAAATTGGTCCAGCTCGAAATCGAACGGCTTGAGCTCGACAAGCCCTTCATCCGATTCGACAGGTATTTCTGGAAGTCCCGGGCCTTCCGATACCTCGCCGACGCGCTCGTCTTCAACCTGGGGTTCGCCGAACACATCCACAGCACGAGCGGGTCGAAGAAGGTGTGGGTTATCATCCAGGAACGGCTGCCCTACTCGGTCCTCCTGTTTACCACGGCGAGCCTCATCGTCTTCTTCGCCTCCATCTTCGTGGCCCTGATCCTCTCGCGCCGCTACGGGAGCGTATGGGATAGGATGTCCGTGTCGCTCGCGCCCCTCTCCACGGCGCCCCCGTGGTTCTACGGGATCATCCTCATCCTGATCTTCGCGGCCCAACTCCGCCTCCTCCCGTTCGGGGGCTTCGTCAGCATCCCCCCGCCCAAGAGCATGTGGGCCTATGCCCTCAGCGTAATAGAGCACATGATCCTTCCCCTGTCGGCGTGGTTCATCTCGGGGATCTTCGCCGCCGTCTACAGCTGGCGGACCTTCTTCCTGATCTACTCCAGCGAGGACTACGTGGAGATGGCCCGGGCCAAGGGCGTCCCCGGCCGGGCGCTGGAGCGCCGCTACATCCTGCGTCCCACGTTGCCCCCCATCATCACCGGCTTCGCGCTGATGCTCATCTCGGCGTGGATGGGGGCGATCATCACCGAATCGGTCTTCAACTGGCCCGGGTTGGGGTCGCTGTACATCACGGCGATAAACGGCTTCGACACGCCGGTCATCGTGGGACTCACGATGATCTACGCCTATCTATTGGGAGTGACGGTATTCCTGCTCGATTTCATCTACGCCATCGTGGACCCGCGGATCAAGGTCGGAGGAGGTAGCACGGCATGAAGAGGCTGCTCGGGGTCTTGCACGAGCTCACCCGGTTCAAGGCCGCGTTGGTGGGCCTCGTCATCCTCTCCTTCATCGTGGGCCTCGCCATCTACACCGTCATCGCCATCCCCTACGGCGAGGCGGTGCGACTCTGGCGCGGCGGCGAGGAGATGTGGCGTTACAACCCGGTGAACGCGGAGCCGGCGTGGGTGAACTATTTCACGCCGAAGAGGCTCCCCGTGACCCGTATCCTCTCCTCCGCTGGGGACGCGGAGGTGCGGGAGGAACCCCTCGGGAAGACCTCGCGGAAGGTATATATCACCTACACCTTCGATTACCGGGCGGACGTCGCTCCCTCGGAGCTCGCCCTCGTATACAAGCCCGTGTTCGAAAAGAAAGGCCCCCTGGTCTCCGTTACCTGGGTGACCCCCGACGGCCGCGAGATAAAGTTCGGCCGGATGAGCATCAAGTCGGTATCGGCGAGCGGGGCCTTCTGGTATCCCATCTCCCTCGATAAGCAGCTGATCAGGCGGTTCGGGGATCAACGGGTGGAGGAGGGCTTCTTCAACGATCCCAACGATCCGACGAGGGTACTGAAGGGGACGCACAAGGTGACGATAACGGCCTTCCTGTTCGAGCCCGAGGCCAAGATCGAGACCGAACTCGTGCTCTACGGGACCGTCCACGGCCTGGCGGGGACGGATCACCGCCGCCGCGACATCACCATCGCCCTCATGTGGGGGACCCCGGTGGCGCTGTCCTTCGGGCTCGCCGCGGCGCTGGGGACCATGATCACCTCCATCATCATCGCCGCGCTGGGAGCGTGGTTCGGCGGCTGGGCTGATTCGCTGGTGCAGCGACTCACCGAGATACGCATGATCATCCCCACCTTGCCCATCCTGATCATGGTGGGGATGTTCTTCTCCAAGAGCATCTGGGCCATCCTGGCGACGCTCCTCATCCTGAACATCATCGAGTCCTCCATCAAGAATTATCGCGCGATCTTCCTCCAGGAGAAACACGCGCCCTACATCGAGGCCGCCCGTGGCTACGGCGCCGGGCACCTGCGGATCGTGTTCCGGTACCTGATCCCCAAGATCGTCCCCATGCTGGTCCCCTCCTTCGTCCTCGCGGTCCCGGGGTACGTGTTCCTCGAGGCGGCGTTGGCGGTGTTGGGCCTCGGCGATCCGGTCCTCCCCACCTGGGGGAAGGTCCTCTCCGATGCCTACGGCAAGGGGGCCCTGTTCCAGGGGCACTACTATTGGGTCCTGGAGCCGGCGTTCATGCTCATGATCACCGGGTTCGGTTTCACCATGATCGGTTACGCCCTGGACCGGATCTTCAACCCCAGGCTGAGGGAGATCTGACGATGGAACCGATACTCAAGGTCGAAGACCTGCGGCTTTACTTCCGGACCACCAAGGGCATCGTCCAGGCGGTGGACGGGGTCAGCTTCGAGCTCGCCCCCCGCACGGCCATGGTCATCGTGGGGGAATCCGGCTGCGGCAAGAGCTCCCTTGCCAAGGCGATCCTCCGGCTCCTCCCCCGCAACACCCATACCTACACCGGGAAGGTCTACATCGATGGGATCGAGGCCATGGCCCTGAACGACGAACAGTTTCGCCGCGAGGTCCGGTGGAAACGGATCTCGTATGTGGCCCAGGCCGCGATGAACTCCCTGAACCCCGTGGTCAAGGTGGGGAACCAGGTGGCGGAGCCCCTGTTCATCCACGGGCGGTTCACCAAGGAAGAAGCGCTCAACCGGGTGATCGAGGCCTTCCAGATCGTGGGGGTACCGGTGGACTTCGTGGAGCGTTACCCGTTCGAGCTCTCGGGTGGGATGCGACAACGCGTGGTGATCGCCATGGCGCTGATCACGAACCCCAAACTCGTGATCCTCGACGAGCCCACCTCGGCGCTGGACGTCCTCACCCAAGCCAACATCATGAACGCCCTGAAGCGCATCAAAGAGGAATTCGAGCTCACCTACATCCTCATCACGCACGACATCTCCACCTCCAGCGAACTCGCGTTGGACGCGATGGTGATGTACGCGGGCCAGATCGTGGAGCTGGGGAAGGCGGGGCATTTCTACCTCGAGCCCCTTCACCCCTATTCGCAGAAGCTCATGGCCAGCGTGCCCACGCTGCGGGTGGACAAGGAGCTCGAGTTCATCCCCGGCCAGCCCCCCAGCCTCATCGACCCCCCCGCCGGGTGTCGGTTCGCCCCCCGGTGCCCCAAGCGGTTCTCCGCGTGCGACCGCGAGCCGCCCGTGGTGGATTACAAGGACGGGCGTAAAATCAAATGTCACCTCTACACCTGAAGGTGGTGAAATGGAAGACCAGGTGCTCCTCCAGGTGA
>JAADIW010000130.1 GCA_013151115.1 Caldisericota bacterium | reverse complement strand
TCGGTGGGAACCCGGGGGCCCACGTGGCGAGGGAGGCCGTGCCCGCGAGAAGGGCGAGGACGCCGAGGAGCCGGGCACGCCCGGTGAGGAACCCCAGGATCCCGAGGACCAGGTACACGAGGACCCCGGTCAAGGCGGCGGTCATCTCCGCATCTCCTCCTCGGCCGCTTCCTCGATCCTCTCGGTCTCCTGGGTGTGCAATCGCTCGGTGAGGGAGACGGCGTAGGCGAGGGAGAGGGCGAGGGTGGCGAAGTGGATCACGATGGCGGTGAGGACCAATGCCTGGGGGAGGGGATCGGCGCTGGGGGCGTCCGCGGGGTAACCCACCAGGGGCGGCCGGGCCCCGGGGCGGTGGGAGAGGGCGACGAGGAAGAGGATGGCCCCGCCCGAGGCCACGTTCAGCCCCAGGAGCTTCCAGAGCAGGGAGCGTCGCAGGGCCAGGGCCCCGAATCCCAGGATCACCAACCCGATGCCCAACGCGGCCGCGGCCAGCCCCGCCATCAGATCTCCCCCCGGTGGGCGGCGAAGTGGTGCAGCACCACCCAGGTCCCGATGGTCACCTCGATCCCGATGAGGAGGTTGTAGAGGACGAGGAACCCGCTCCCCCGTGGACCTAGGGGGATGCCCGTCATCCCGAGGACGAGGAGGACCGCGATGGCCCCGTATTTCAGGAGCTCGAGCGTGCCCTCGTGGAGCTCCCGGCTCAGGCGCTCCACCCCTTTGGCCATCGCGAGGAGGAGGAGGCCAGACCCGGCGATGGCCCCGGCGGGGAAGCCACCCCCCGGCCCCAGGTGCCCCGAGGCCGCGAGGTACACGGAGAAGACCACCACCACCGGGAGGAGGACGTCCGCCATCTCGCGCACCACCCCGCGTTCGGGGATCGCCGGTTCGCGCCATCTCCCCAAGGGATGCAGGGTATAACGCACCCCCACCATGGCCAGGGCGAACACCAGGACCTCGAGGAGGGTGTCGTAGAGCCGCGCCCCGAGGACCACCGCCGCGACCCCGTTCCCCGCCCCGTACGCCGCCGCCAGATCCCGCCACGGCGGGGCCGCGCCCCGCGGCGGGATGGCGATCAGCCCGTAGACCAGGGGGGCAGCGATGGCCGAGAGCGCGACGAGCGTCGACCATCTCTTCATAGGTACCTCCTCACCAGTTCGTCCCACTCCCCGCGGCGGCGGAGTTCTCCCACGATCTCCTCCAGGGTACGCGCGAGCTCCACCTCGTCGGGGGCGAAGAGGACGGCGAAGGCCGCGTCCCCCAGGGGCTCGACCTCCGCCTCCCGGAGCTTTCCGCGCAGGTACAGGCCCCGTAGTTCGAGGAGGTTGACCACGGCGCCCCCGAGCTCGCCCCTCTCCAACGCGGCGAGCAACGCCTCACGGCGGGGGAAGAGCCGGCCCCCGCGGGGGAGGTGTTCCGCCTCACGCGAGCCCCGGATCGCCCCCACGGGCCCGCTGTCACGCCGCACGAGCACGATGCGGGTGGGGAGGATATCCACGCGGGGGAACGGTTCCGCTGAGGAGGGCACGAGATCCCCCGCGGCGAGGTCCGCCTCGCTCGACGCGAGGAGCCCGGCCACCTCGTCCCGTTCGACCCACCGGATATCGAGTTCGCGGTGGGTGTGGGCCCCGAGGAGGCGGAGGAGCTCCCACACCAGCCCGGCGGCCCGTTCGCCCTCGGGGTAGAGGAGGGGCGGACAGGCCACGGCGGCGACGATGATCCTCCCCGTGCGCCGGATGGCGAGGAGGTACACGAACGTGACGAGCCCGAACCCGATGGCGGCCTCGGTGAGGGCCACGTCGGGGGCGGCGAGGGAGAAGTAGACGGCGGCGAGCACGAGGGACTGTACCCCGAGCACCGCGATCCCCCACAACAGCCGCCGGCGGGTGAGGGCGAGGACGGCGAGGCCGAAGGCGAGGAGGGAGAGGGCGACCGTGGTCACCGCTCCTCCCTGGGTGCATGGCGCCGCAGGAACGCCCCCTTGGCGACGGCGTGCGTCGCCACGGGCCCGGTGAAGAGGAGGAGAAGGCCGAGCAGACCGAGGATTCCCACCTCCCACGCCCGGGACGCCCGGAGGGCCGCCCCGGCGACGACGAGGAGCGCCCCGCCCAGATCGCCCACCCCCGCGGCCTGGAGCCGGGAGTAGGAATCGCGGAACCGGGAGAGCCCGAGGCCCCCGATGCCCAGGAGGAGGACCCCGATCCCGAGGAGGAGGTCCGCGGCCAGGCTCATCGCTCCCCCCGTTCCCCGAAGCGCGCGAGGAGGACCGCCCCCAGGAACCCGAGGAGGGCATACCCCAGCGCCACATCCAGGAGCACCGCCTCCCCCCCCGCTATCCCCTCCAGAGCGAGCACCAGGGCCACGCGCACGTTGACCCCGTTCGCCCCGGCCACCCGGTCCCAGAAGTTCGGCCCCCGCCACAGGCGCAGGAACGGGGGGATCGCCGACGCGATGATCAGGCCCTGGTAGATCCCGTTCATCCCGTGAGCTTAACCAAGATCCTCTGCAATGCCCCAACCCCGGGGAGCTCGGGGCGCTCCGGGAGCTGGAGGCAATGGACGTAGAGGATCTCCTCCTCGACGAGGATGGCGATGGTCCCCGGGGAGGCGGTGATGGCGAGGACGAGGAGGAGCTTCCCCAGGTCGCTCCGCACCCGCACCGGGATGGCGATGATCCCCGGCGAATACCGCGCCCGCAGGATGGAGGCCGCGGTCCGTATCACCCCCCGGGCCACGCCCCACAGGAACAGGAGGAGGAAGGCGGCCCACAGGTCGGGACGCGTCCACACCGAACGCGGCACCCCCGTGCCGAGGCCGCTCCAAACCGACAAGGAAAAGAGCGCGATCGGACACCACATCCCGGAGACGAGGACCAGGACCGAGGTGGAGCGCCAGAGGAGTATCCAGATCCCCCACAGCGCCCCGCCCCCGACGAGCGCGACGGGGATGGCCGCCCGCGCCCGCTCCGCCACGGTACTGCCCTCGCGTGTCCCCATCTTCCCCTCCCCCGCCGGTGGCCGGGTCGAGATGGTACCACAACCGCGGCGTCCGCGTCCCGCCCCGGGGCGTCCGGCCCACACAGTTTCGTAGAGAAGTCCAATAAAGTCTAAAAAAGCTGACAAAACAAATGGCATCGCCGGGCGCACAGGGCTGCGGAATCGGGGGCGGACGCTTCCGGAGATCACGGGGGCGGGAAACGCGGGATCGGACCGCCCGGGGGGAACTCAGAGGTTGACGCGGTTCTCCACGTCCTCGATCTCGTCGTCGGTGATGCCGATGTAGCGGCGGGTGACCGCGGGGGTGGTATGGCCGAGCTTCTCCTGGATGAGCTCGATGGGGATCCCGTGGTACTTGCGGGCCATGTAGCCCCAGGTCTTCCGCAGGGTGTGGCCCCCGTAGCGTCCGGTGAGCCCCACCTCGCGGCACCATCGGTTTATGAGGCGCCAGACGTGCTGTCGCGTCCAGGGGAAGAGCCGCTCGTCCCCCCCGAAGGGGCCCTCCTTGTCCCACAGGAACTCGAGCGCCTCGCGGCACGAGTCGTTGAGGAGGATCCGGTGGGCCCGGTTGGTCTTCTGGGACCGGATGTAGAGGTGGTCGAGTACCCTCCCATCGGCCCGGTAGACGTCGCCGGCCCTTATCCGCAGGAGGTCGCCCGGGCGCAGGGCGGTGTTTATCCCCAGCACGAAGAACGCGTAGTAGCGAGGGGCCCGTTTGCGCAACCGCGCCTTTATCGCCGCCACCTTCTGGGGGTCCCGGATCGGCTCCACCCGTTCCATGGCGACACATTGTAACTGAAGACGTGTTGTGTCACCACAAGGGGCGCGGCCCCGTCCCACCGATTCCGGAGAAAATGTCCATAGGGAGCGAAAAAACGCCGTGCCGGGTTACAGAGGTTAAATTGTGTCACCTCACGGCCCCCCGCTCAGCGGCCCTCGATCGGCCTCCGTCGTGGGCGGGATAGGTGGGGGATAGGCCCCGGGGGGCGGGGCCGAAAGCGGGCCCCTCAGCCCGTCATTCCAGGGAGTAGCGCTCGATGATCTTCTTCTCCTCTCCCTCGATCTCCGCCGATACCTCTACGTACTCCTTGAGGCCCGAGCGGGCGAGCTTCTCCTTGAAGAGGGAATCGAGCTGGAAGATCCCCGCGGAGTTCGACATCCGCACCCGGATGTGGACGGGCTTTTCCCGGCCCTTCAGGATCTCCACCTTCTCGATGGCCAGGGCCGAGACGGTGTGGATGGTGGGGACGCCCACCTTGAACGGGATCCGGGCACGGCCCTTCTCCATGTCCAGCGCATCGGCGACCTTGATGATCCCCGCCTCCACGGTCAGGGGCTCGACGTCCTTGCGGTGCGCGTAGATCGCGTGCAGGACCTCCGCCATCACCTGGGTCCGCTGGGGCTCCTCGTACACCCCCGCCAGGAGTTCCTCGAGGAGGAGGGGGGCGAGGGACAGGGAGTGGGACTCGTGCTCCTCGCGGTGGACCACGTGGCCGATATCGTGGAGGGCCGCGGCCAAGAGCACGATCACCTTGGCGTCCTCGTAGTCCAGGCCGTGATCGTAGGCCCCGAGGTGGACCCCCGCATCGTGGAGGAGCTCGAGCAGCCTGAGCGCCACCCTGATCACGATCTTGACGTGGACGGGGCCGTGGTCGTTTATGTGCATGCGGTTTATCGCCGTCACGTTGGAGCAGGCCCAGAGGGCCTTCAGCCGGGGAGATCCCTCAACCCGGCGTCGCACGGTCTCGAACCTCGACGTCTTCTGTGCCCGCGTCATCGCCCACAAGCTTACAGCGATCGCCACCTCTCCCACCAGGGCCGCCCCTCCCCCGCGTCGCCCTCCAGGATGAGGCGGCGCAGGAAGCGCACTTCCTCCTCCAGGTGCCGGAGGAGGAGCGCGGCGGGTTCGGTGGCCGCGGGCGATGCGACGCCGGTGTCCTCGCCCTCCGGCCTCCGGCGCAAAGCTTGAGCAGCTTCTTTTACAGTTTTGCCTCTTTCACATAGATCTTGGAGGGCCCGCAGGAGCTCCAGACCCCGCTCGTCCACGAGGATGCGGTTGTTCGGCCCCCGGTGGAGGTGGGGGGCGAGGAGATCACGGATGGCCTCGATCCGGTTCCTCACCTGCGTTTCCGTTCGTAAGCCCAAGATCCCCACGAGCTCCCGCACGGTGTACACGGTCGCCTCCTCCGCTTCCTCCGGTTTGTCCTAAAAGTATCCGCCCGTGGCGCCCCCGGCCAGCCGGGGATAAGCTTCCCGCGCGGATGCGCATCAGGCGCCTGGAGGAACATCTGATCCGCCGTATCGCCGCCGGGGAGGTGGTGGACCGGCCGGCCTCGGTGTTGAAGGAATTGGTGGAGAACGCCCTCGATGCGGGTGCCGGGACGGTGGAGGCGGAGATCCGCGGCGGGGGGGTGGAGCTCATCGTCGTGGCCGATGACGGGGAGGGGATGACCCCCGCGGAGATGCGCCTCGCGATCGAACGCCACACCACCAGCAAGATACGGAGCGAGGAGGACCTGGCGGCGATCTCCACCCTCGGGTTCCGGGGCGAGGCCCTGGCCGCGATCTGCGCCGTCGCCAGGGTACGGCTCATCTCGCGCCCGCGGGACGG
>JAADIW010000011.1 GCA_013151115.1 Caldisericota bacterium | reverse complement strand
TGCGCCAGGCGAAAGCCCTGGGGGCGCGGGTCCTCGCCCTCTCGAACATTATGGGCTCCGCCATCCCCAGGGAGGCCCACGCGGCCTTCTACACCCGGGCGGGGCTCGAGATCGGGGTAGCCGCCACCAAGACCTTCACCGCCCAGCTCGTCGCCCTGGCGCTCCTGGGGCTCCACCTGGCGCGCCTGCGGGGGACCCTCCCGGAGGGGGAGCTGCTCGACCGCCTGGACGCGCTGCGACGGGCCCCCGAGCTGGCGGCGGAGGCCCTCTCCCTGGAAGGGGAAATAGAGGCCCTGGCCGAGCGTTACTACAAAGTAACGAACGCCCTGTACCTCGCCCGGGGCGTGCTATACCCCCTCGCCCTCGAGGGGGCCCTCAAACTGAAGGAAATCTCCTATATCCACGCTGAGGGCTACCCCGCCGGGGAGATGAAGCACGGCCCCATCGCCCTGATCGATGAGACGATGCCGGTGGTGTTCCTCATCACCGGGGAGGAGTTGTGGGAGAAGTCCCTCTCCAACATGGAGGAGGTGAAGGCCAGGCGGGGGATCCTGATCGTCTTCTCCGACCGGAGGACCCCCGAGCTCGAGTCCCTCGCGGACCACCTCTTCCTCCTCCCCCGGGCGCCCCGGGAGTTGGTGCCCCTGGTGTTCGCCCCGCCCCTCCAGCTCCTCGCCTATCACATCGCGCGCCTCCGCGGGACCGACGTGGACCAGCCCCGCAACCTCGCGAAGACGGTCACGGTGGAGTGAGTTTTCCGCGGTTTGGGGTACGCTGTGGGGAGATGATCGGGGTCGTTTTGGTCGCGGCGTTCTCCGCCTGGCCCCTGATGGCCCTGGCGGCGGAAGGGGCGAACGATAGCCTGGGCACCCAGCTTCTCGCCTTCATCGACTCGGCGGCGTACCTGATCGGGAGCGCCCTCGCGTGGCTGATCGGCCTCGTCCTCCCCGGCACCGTGGACCCCTCCCTGGTCAAGCCCTTGGGATATCTCGGGCTCCTGACGCTCTTGCTCCTCCTCTTCAGCCTCCTCGAGGCCGCGCGCAAGCTCATTTGGCTCGTGGTGATCGTGGGTTGGGTCCTGATGGTCGCGCGGATCCTGATCGAGGCGTTCCGGGGCTAAAGCCCCTTGGCGATCATCCGGTAGGCGGCGTAGAAGAGGACGAGGCTGAAGAGCCGTCGCAGGGCCGCTTGGGGGAGGGCCCTGCCGATCCGGGGGCCGATCTGTGCCCCGGCCACGATCCCCACCGCCAGGGGGAGGACGAGCTCCCAGTGGATGTTCCCCTGGAGGGCGTGTTCCACGGTGGCGATCCCCGCGGAGGGGATCATGACCAGGAGGCTCGTGGCCACGGCGGTGTGGATCTCCCTCCCCAGGAGCAACGTGAACCCCGGCACCATGATCGTCCCCCCGCCCAACCCGAAGAGCCCGGCGGTGATCCCGGCCAACGCCCCCACGGCGGCCCCCCCGTGGGGGTAGGGGAGGAGCTCCCGCGGCCGCCCCCCCAATTCCTTTGGGGTCTTGCCCAGGGCCATGGCCAACCCCATGAGGGCGAGGAAGGCCCCGAAGGCGACGAGGAGCCCCCCGGCGGCCACGCGCCCGCTCAACGCGGCGCTCCCCCACGAGGTGAGGATCGCCGCCGGGGCGGCCCATAGGGCGAGCCGGAGGTCGCTCATCCGTGCCTTCCCGTAAGCCAGCGAGGCCGATAGCCCCATGAAGAGGACGCCGGCGATGCTCGTCCCCACGGCCTCCTGTGCCCTGCCGACGAACCCGGCGAGGACGAGGAGGGGCACCATGAAGGATCCCCCGCCGATCCCGATCATGGAGGACACGATCCCGATGGCGACGCCGCTGGCGATGAGGACCAGTATCTCCACGGCCCCCGAGGATACCGGGTACCGAAACCCCATGCCAGACACGCCTCGGGTACAATGCGCTATCGCAGCGATGAGGAGGCGAACGTGCTGAGATCAGGCGGTGTCCTCATGGCGATCGTGCTGCTTGTGGCCCCGATCCCGGCCATGGCCTGCGGGGATGGGGGCCCGGATGAGCTCCGGCTCCTCCCCATCGCCCCGGTGGAGGCCCTGATGGGGAAGGAACCCGGGACCGGGGCGCTGGGACTCCACGCGCTCGTCCTCCCGGACGGGTCCGCGGTGATCCTCCGGCCCCTTTCCCGCGACGAGTACAACGCATTCCAGATCCGCGCCGTTGATTACGAGATCATCGAGCGCGAGATGCTCGCGTCCTGCATCGTGTTCCCCCGGGTGACCCCGGAGGAGGCGGCGGCGATCTCGCCCGAGCTCCTCCTGCTCCTCAAGCGGGCGATAAACAGGTTGAGCGGGTTCCCCGTGTTCCCCGGCGCCCTCCCCTACCCCTGA
This sequence comes from Caldisericota bacterium, assembly GCA_013151115.1. Taxonomy (GTDB): domain Bacteria; phylum Bipolaricaulota; class Bipolaricaulia; order Bipolaricaulales; family Bipolaricaulaceae; genus UBA3571. The sequence goes on along the minus strand of JAADIW010000011.1, from coordinate 6,363 downwards.
GGTTTGTGTCCCGTGGGGAGGCACGTTAGCATGGGCCCCGGTGAGAGGATGCCCATAGGCGGACAGGCCATCGTGGAAGGCGTGTTGATGCAGAACGGGGACCGGGCGGTGATCGCCGTGCGGAACCCCGAGGGGGAGATCGTGGTGGAGGAGATCCCGCCCCCGCGCCGAATCGGGAGGTGGCGGGACATCCCGTTCGTGCGGGGGCCCGTGCGCCTCTACGAGATGCTCTCGCTGGGGATGCGGGCCCTCTCCCGCTCTGCGGAGATCGCCTACGGGGAGACCCAGAGCCGCGCGGAGTTCGTGCTCACCCTGGTCCTCGCCCTGGCGGTGGTGCTCGGGGGGTTCGTGGTGCTCCCGGTCTTCCTCGCCGGCTTCCTCCCCTCCCGCAACACCCTCGCGTTCAACCTCCTGGAGGGGGCGATCAGGATCGGCCTCTTCCTCCTCTATATCTGGGGGATCTCGTTGCTGAAGGACGTGCGTCGCATCTTCCAGTATCACGGGGCGGAGCACAAGTCGGTCCACGCCTTCGAGGAAGGGAACGGCTTCTCCCTCGATGCCGCCAAACGCGCCTCGCCGCTCCACCCCCGCTGCGGGACCACCTTCATCCTCTTCACCGCGGTGCTGGCCATCCTCATCTTCTCGTTGATCCCGAGCCGCGTCTTCTGGGTGCGGATCGTGGGGCGGCTCCTGCTCCTCCCGCTGGTGGTCTCGGTGAGCTACGAGATCCTGCGGCTCGGGGGGAAGCCCCCCCGTTCCCCCCTCCTCAAGCCGCTGATACTGCCGGGGCTACTGCTACAACGCCTCACCACGCGGGAACCGGACGAGGCCCAGTTGGAGGTGGCCCTGACCGCCCTGCGTCACGCGGTGGAGGGGGCGAGCGCCGCCAGCTCCGCCACCGTCGAGTAGGGGATCCTGATCGTCCCGAGGTACTCCTTGCCCGACCTCGGGCCGTGGTCGTCGGAGCCCCCGGTGGGCACGAGGCCGTATGCATCCGCGAGGCGCGCGAACTCCTCCGGCCCGCGGTAGACCGGGGCCGAGGAGAGCCCGTAGGGGTAATGTACCTCCAGGGCGCCCATCCCCTGGGCCACGAGCGCGGAGAGCACGCGGTCCCAGTCGTCCACGTCCAGGAACCCCGGGTGGGCCAGGGCGGCCACCCCCCCGGCCGCACGGATCGCGGCGATGACCCGCGCCGCCCCCGCCCGGGGCAGGGGCACGTAACAGGGCATGTCGTTCCCAAGATATTTCTCGAACGCCTCCTGCACGTCGGAGACGAGGCCCCGCTCCACCAACGCGGCGGCGAGGTGCGGCCTCCCCACCGAACCGGTGGCCCGTGACGCCACCTCCTCGTAGGTGATGTCGGCGCCGAGGAGTTCGTTACAGCGCGCGATCATGGCCCGCATCCGCTCCACCCGCGCTTCCCGCATCCACGCGAACAGTTCCCACAGGGCCGGGTGGCGCGGGTCGATGAAGTAGCCGAGGATCTCCGCGCGCGCCCCGGCCACCTCGGCCTTTATCTCCACCCCGCAGATCACCTCCACGCCCTCGATCTCGGTGACGGGCGCGGTTAGCTCGGGCGAGACGGTGTCGTGGTCGGTGATGGCGATGCAGGAGAAACCCGCCTCCCTGGCCCTGCGGGCCGTCTCGGCCACACCCACCGTCCCATCGGACCACTTGGTATGCAGATGCAGATCAGCCCACTTGCCCAAGACCCCCTCCCTTCGCGATGTTGAGCCTCGAGCTTACCCCCGCCGGGGCGGCGTTGCCAAAACTTCCAACTTGGAATATTCTTCGGGGACGATGGCCGAAGCGCCTTTCCCCGTGGAGTTCGTGGTCCTCGGGCTCCTCGCCCGGGGCCCACGGCACGGCTACGAGCTCAAGAAGGAGATCGAGCACGAGCTGTGGCCCATCTGGCACATCGCCACCAGCCGCCTCTACCTCGCCCTGGCCCGGCTGGAACGTGCGGGCTTGATCCGCGGGGAATCCCGGAGCACGGGGGGTCGCGCCCGGCGGGTCTACCGCCTCACCGCGGCCGGGGAGGAGCGGCTGTGGGAATGGCTGCGGAGCCCCGTCCCCGCGCTTCGCGACCTGCGGGTCGAGTTCCTGGCGAAGATCTACTTCCTCCTGGAGCTGTCACCGGGGGAAGTCCCCGGGCTCATCGCCGCCGAGATCGAGGCCCTGGAGCGGCTCCGGGACAAACTCCAGCACGAGGAGCTCCCTTACGCCGGTTCCCCCATCGCCGAGTGCGTACGTGGGTTCCGCCTGGGCCAAGTGGACGCGGCCCTCGCGTGGCTGCGGACGCTCCAGGGGAAATTCTCCGAGGAGGTGGTGCGGTGAGATCCCCCTTCTTCGTCGCGATCGTGTTTATCTGGGTCGCCTTCGGCGCCATCGCGGCGGGCACGGCCACGGTAGTCGATCAGGCGGGCAGGGAGGTCGTGATCTCCCAACCGGTGCAGCGCGTGGTGAGCCTTTACGGGGTCGCCACCATGTATCTCTACGCCCTCGGGGTCCAGGAACGGCTCGTGCTCGGGACCTATGTGGGCCTGAAGCCGGGCTCCCCCTCGTGGGCGGCCCTTATGTCGGTGGACCCGGGGCTTCCCGACAAGTACGCCCACACCAGGCCGTCCCTGGAGGAGGTCCTCGCCCGGGAACCGGACCTCGTCCTCGCGAACCCGTGGAAGGACCCGGGGGTCACCGAGGAGTTCGCCGCCTTCGGCGTCCCCGTCGTCATCCTCCACGCGGAGGACGTGGAGGGGATCAGGGGGGCGACCGAGCTCCTGGGGAGGATCTTCGGCGTCGAGGAGCGCGCCGCGAAACTCCTGTCGTACCTCGACGCGATGGTGCGGGCCATCGCCTCCGCCGTCGCCGGCCGGGGGACCGCGCGGCCCCGGACCCTGTTCGTAGGGACCCGGCCACTCCGGGTGGCGAGCGGTGAGATGTACCAAACGCAGCTGATCGAGCTCGCCGGCGGGGATCCGGTGGCGGCGGAGCTCCGGGGCTATTGGCAGGACGTGGACATCGAGCAGGTCCTCCTCTGGGATCCCGAGGTGATCTTCATCGCCCCCTACGGGAGGGTAACCCCGGAGGATCTCCTGAACGATCCCGTCTGGCGTGGGATCTCGGCGGTGCGCGGGAAGAGGGTCCACAAGATGCCCTGGGTCTTCTCACCCTGGGACATCCCCACCCCCGAATCCTTCCTCGGCCTCCTGTGGATGGCGGCCAAGCTCCATCCCGACATCGGGATCGATATCGTCGCCGAGGCCGAGGCGTTCTACCGGGAGTTCTACGGGTACGAACTGCCCGATGACCTCATCGCCGTGATCGAGGGGTGAAACGGGGGACCATCCGGCTAGGGCTCGTGCTCTTCCCGGCCGTCGCGATCACCGCCTCCCTGTTCGTGGGGCGCTACCCCGTGGGCCTGCGGGAGGTGGTCGGGGCGCTCCTCCCTCTGGACGGCGTGTCCCCCACCGCGCGCGTCCTGATCCTCGACGTGCGGCTCCCCCGGGCACTGGGGGCGGCGGCGGTGGGGGCGTCCCTGGCGCTATCCGGGGCCGTGTTCCAGGGCATCTTCAGAAATCCCCTGGTGGACTCGCGGATCCTCGGGGTGAGCGCGGGGGCGGCGTTCGGGGCCGCGTTGGCCCTGCTCCTGGGGATCCCCTGGTATCTGGTGGATGGGTTCGCCTTCGGCTTCGGACTCCTCGCCGTGCTCCTCGTGGTCTTCATCGCACGGCGGTTCGGGAACTCGGTCCTCGTGCTCGTCATCTCGGGGATCCTGGTGGGATCGCTGTTCAGCGCCTTCCTGGGGCTGATCAAGTACCTCGCCGATCCCCTGGACGTACTCCCGGCCATCACCTACTGGTTGCTGGGGAGCCTCTCGGGGACGCGGTGGGACACGGTGGTGAAGCTCCTCCCCGCCTGCGTCCTGGGAGCGGGGGCGTTGCTCCTCCTGCGGTGGCGCCTGAACGTCCTTTCCCTGGACGAACGGGAGGCGGTGGCCCTGGGGGTGAACGCGGCGCGGTTGCGTACCTGGGTGATCCTCGCGGGGACGCTGCTCGTGGCCGCGGCGGTCTCCCGGGCGGGGATGATCGGGTGGATCGGCCTCATCACCCCCCATGCCGCCCGGGCCCTGGTGGGGCCGGATCACTCCCGGGTCATCCCCGCCTCGATGCTGATGGGGGCGGGGTTCCTGACCGTGCTGGACCTCCTCTCCCGTTCCCTCATGGGGAGCGAGATCCCCCTGGGTGTCCTCACCGGGATCGTGGGGGTACCGGCGTTCCTTTTCCTGTTCATGCGCCATCTCGCCCGGGGAGGGGGATGGAGATGACGCTTTCCGCCCGCGGCATCTCCTACGCTTACGTTCCGGGAAAGCCCGTGTTCCACGGCGTGTCGTTGGAGATCAGCGCCGGGTAGATACTGTTCCTCCTCGGTCCCAACGGTTCGGGGAAGACGACGTTGTTGGAGTGCCTCGGCGGCCTGCGCCGACCGCGGGAGGGCCATGTTCTCCTCGGCGATGCAGATCTGTACGAGCTTTCCCCGCGGGAACGGGCCCGGGCGATCGGCTACGTGCCCCAGGTGCACCGCCCCGTGTTCGGCTATAGCGTCCTGGAGGTGGTCCTCATGGGGCGGACGCCGCACCTCGGGATCTTCTCCTCCCCGGGGAGGGAGGACCGCCGCATCGCGCTGGATGCGTTGGAGGCGGTGGGCCTCTCGGGATACGCGGGGCGCCCATACACCGAGCTCTCCGGGGGCGAGATGCGCCTCGTCCTCATCGCCAGGGGACTCGCCCAGGAGGCGCGGTTTCTCCTGTTGGACGAACCCGATGCCCACCTGGATCCCAGACACCAACACGGTGTGCTCTCCCTGGTGCGGGGGTTCGCCTCTCGGGGCCTCGCGACCTTGGTGACCACCCACAACCCCACCAACGCTCTCCTCTACGCCCGCCGGGTGGCCCTGCTCCAGGGGGGATCGATCCTCGCCCACGGGCCGGCCGAGGATGTCCTGACGCCGGGGAGGCTCCGCGAGGCCTACGGGATGGAATTCGTGCTGTTGGCGGGGGAAAACGGCCATCGGGCCCTGATCCCGGCTCAGGGGATGCTCTCCAGCGCCTCCGCGGACAGGGAGAGAGGGACCGGAAGCGCGAGTTCCCGGGCGAGTTCGGAGAGCCTGCCCGCGACGTAAAACGGGAGATAGGGATCGTCGGGGAAGTGCCGGGGGTCGGAGATCCACTCCACCTCTATCCCCAATTCCCCCAGGGCCTCCTCCCACTCCGTCGGGTAGACCAGGTCCTCCGGAGCGGCGTAGCTCGGGTGGAGGAGGAGGTAGGCCTTCCGCACGGGATACCGCTTCAGCTGCGCGAGCGCGAACTCGAACGAGTCGCGGGTGTTGAAGACGAGGTGTAGCGGCGCGATCCCCGTGCGCACGCAGAACCGCGCGTCCATGGTGGTGAAACAGTCCAGGATCGCCAGCCCCTCCCGCGCCCCGGCGGCGCGGTACGCCCGGAAGGCCAGCGCGGAGTAACAATCCGGATGGGAGAAGGCGAGGCGCAGGATCCGGAAGCCGTGCTCCCGCGCGAACCCCTCGGCGGCGAGGACGAAGGGCTCCGGGGTCCCCCATTCCGACTCCCGCCGCCACGTGACCTCCCCGGGCGGGGGGAAACGGCGGAGGTACTCCCCCGGGGAAACATCCCCCAGGCCCCCGATCTGGAGCCAGACCCCCGGGGAGAGCCCCGCCTGGGGCCAGGTGTAGGTGTCCTCGGCGATCACGATGGTCCCCCCGGGGCGGAGGTACTTCCGGATGAACTCCCGGTACGCCGCGGGGAGGCCCAGGGCGCGCACGCGGAAGAGGGCGGCGTTGGCGACCAGGTCCCGATCGTGCAGGGGATCGTAGTGGACGATGACCTCGATCTCCCCGCCGCTTTTCATCCCCCGGAGGGCTTCACGGGCGGTGGCGATGTAGGCGCCCATATCGTCGGGGTCGATGCGGTGGCGCGCCCCGAGGAGGTAGCAAGGTGGGAGGAGCGGGGCCCCCAGAAGGGTCGCCGTGTGGGCCATGCCGCCGCTCGGATCCCCCAACACCACGGCGTCGTACCGCCGCCGGGGGTAGCGCTCGGTGTAGCGGCGGAAGGGCTCATTCGGATCCCAGGACGCGAACGTATCGAGCGGGTAGCCCAAAGAAAAGGACATCCCGAAGCGGACGATGGCGAGGCGCCAATCCCGGGGGAGGTAACGCAGGAGCTGGAGGAAGGGGGCGGCGAGCTCGGGATAGGGCTCGAGGATACCCCGGCCGGGGCCGCCCAGCGCCCGGGCCACCTCCCCCACCGCCCGCGCCGCCGAATCGAACGCCAGCGGCTCGAGCCCCACGCCC
>JAADIW010000095.1 GCA_013151115.1 Caldisericota bacterium | reverse complement strand
CATGATGGTGTCGATTCCCACTCCCACCACGATGAGCAGGGATGTCCCCCCCAACCAGAGCAAGGTCCCCGCCCCCACCCCGCTCACCGCCCCCACCACGTAGGGGAGGATGGCGATGGCGGTGAGGAAGAGGGCGCCCACGAGGAGGATGCGGTTGCTGACCTCCTGGAGGTAGGTGGCCGTGGGGTTCCCGGGCCGCACCCCGGGGATGAACCCCCCCGCGTCGCGCAGGTTCTTCGCGATGTCGTTAGGGTCGAAGACGATCGAGGCGTAGAAATAGGCGAAGAAGATGATGAGGAGGGCGTAGAGCCCGAGGTAGAGGGGATGCGGCGGCGTGAAGAACCGCGCGTAGGGCTCGGTGGCGGGCACCGCCCGCAGGACCACCGAGGGAAGCTGTAATACCGCCAGGGCGAAGATGATGGGGATGACGCCGCCCTGGTTCACCCTGATGGGGAGCTGGGCGGTGTGGCCCCCGTAGATCCGGCGGCCCGCGGTGCGCTTGGCGTACTGGACGGTGAGCTTGCGCTGTCCCTGCTGGAGGATGGAGGCCGCCGCGATCATCACCACGAACAGCGCCAGGAACACGATCAGCCACAGGGGGCTCAGCTCGCCGGCACTGATGTCGGCGAAGAGCTGGCCGATGTAGGCGGGGTAACGGGCGATGATGCCCGCCATGATGATCATGGAGATCCCGTTCCCGATCCCGTTCTCGGTGATGCGCTCGCCGATCCACATGAGGAAGATGGAACCGGTGGTCATCCCGATGATGGCGTTGATGAAGAACAGGACGCTGGGGGTGGCCGCGCCGGCGTTCACGGCGAGCATGGCGTAGCCGATGGACATGATGGCCGCCATCCCCACCGTGCCCCACCGGGTGTACTTCGTGAGGATCTTCCGCCCCTCGCGTCCCTGCTGTTGGAGTTCCTTGAGCTTGGGGAAGACGGCCACGAGGAGAGACATGATGATGGACACGTTGATGTAGGGGATCACCCCCAGGGCGAACAGCGAGAACTGCCGTAGGCCCCCGCCGGTGAACATGGAGAGGAACTGGAAGAAACCGCCCCACATCCGGGAGAGGGCCTCGGCGAAGAATTTCGCGTCCACCCCGGGGACGGGGATGTGGACCCCGATCCGGAACACCAGCAACATGAACAGGGTGTAGAGGATCCGCTGTCGCAGCTCGGGAACGGCGAATACCCCGCGTATCCGCTCGAACAACTACACCTCCTCGGCCTTTCCCCCCGCGGCCTCGATCTTCTCCCGGGCGGTCCGCGAGAACTTGTGGGCCCGGACGGTGAGCGCTTTGGTGAGCTCCCCCTCGCCCAGGACCTTGAGGCCGTCCTTCAGGTCCTTGATGATCCCCCGCTCGAGCAGTACCTCCGGGGTCACCACGTCCCCGGCCGCGAAGTGCTTCTCCAGCGTCCCCACGTTAACGATGGCGTATTCGACCCGGAGGGGGTTCACGAAGCCTCGCTTGGGGAAACGCATCCAGAACGGGGTCTGGCCGCCCTCAAACGTGGGGCGCACCCCGCCCCCGGACCGGGATTTCTGGCCCTTGGTGCCGCGTGTGGACTCGTGTCCCCCGTGGCCGGAGCCGTAGCCGCGGCCGATGCGCTTCTCCCGCTTCACCGCGCCCGGCGTGGGCCGTAGGTTATGCAGTCCCCGCATGTTTGCCCTCCGTATCCTTTTCCTCCTCGGGCTCCACCCCCAGGATCTCCTCCACGGGCTTGTCCCGGATCTCGGCCACCTTCTCCGGGGTGCGCAGGCGGGAAAGGCCCTCGATGGTGGCGCGGGCCAGGTTCAGGGGGTTGGTGGAGCCCAGGGCCTTGGTGAGGATGTCCCGGATCCCGGCGGCGCGGCACACCGCCCCCACCGTGCGCCCGGCGATCACCCCGGTGCCGGGATAGGCGGGCTTCAGCAGCACCCGGGCGGCCTTGAACTCGCCGATGATCTCGTGGGGTATGGTCCCGTTCACCACCGGCACCTCCACCAGGTTCCGCAGGGCGTCCCGGATGCCCTGTTGGATCGCCTGGGGGATCTCGATGGACTTGCCGATCCCCACCCCCACGTGGCCCTGGCCGTCCCCGGCCACCACCACCACGCGGAACTTCATGCGCTTCCCGCCCTTGGTGACCTTCCCCACGCGACGGATCTCGATCACTTCGTTGATGACCCTCTGCGGCTCCACCGTTATCCCTCTCATCAGAACTCCAGCCCCTCCTCCCTGGCGGCCTCGGCCAAGGCCTTGACCTTGCCGTGGTAGGGATAGCCACCCCGGTCGAATACCACCTTCTTGATCCCCTTCTCCAGGGCCCGCCGCGCGATCAGCCTCCCCACCTCGCGGGCGGCCTCGATGTTGTCGGACCTTATCCGTTCGCGGAGCTCGGGGTCCAGGGTGGAGGCCGCCGCGAGCGTCCGGCTCCCCTGGGGGGGGGAGTCGTCGATGATCTGGGCGTAGATGTGGCGGAGCGATTTGAACACGAACAACCGCGGCCGCTCCGGCGTCCCCACGACCTTCTTTCGGACGCGCCGGTGCCGGATCTTCCTGCGTTCGTTGCGACTCAAGCCCCGCGTCTTCATCCTGTCTTCACCCCTGCCTTGCCCGGACGCAGCCGGACCACCTCGTCGGCGTAGCGGATGCCCTTGCCGTGGTACGGGTCCGGCGGGCGGAACTTCCGGATGTCCGCCGCCACCTGGCCCACCCGCTGTTTGTCGATCCCCCGCACGATGATGGTGTTGTTGTCGGGGACTTCGATCTCCACGTCATCGGGGACGGGGAACCTCACGGGATGGGAGAAGCCGAGCTCCATCACCAGCGTCTTCCCCTCCATCCGCGCCTTGTAGCCGAGGCCCTGGATGAGGAGGCGTCGCTCCCATTTCTCCTTCACCCCGCGCACCATGTTGGCGATGAGGGCGCGGTAGAGGCCGTGGCGGGCCCGGAACACGGCCCGATCGCCCTTCCGGTGGACCCGCACCTCTCCATCCGCGACCTCGATCTCCACGAACTCCGGTTCGTAGCGGGTCTCGAGCTTCCCCAGGGGGCCCTCGACGATCACGCGGTCGTCCTCGACCCTGACCGTCACCCCCTCGGGGATGGGTATCGGCCGTTTCCCTATCTTGGACATCGTCTCACCTCACCAGACCTCGCAGATGAGCTCCCCGCCGATGTGGCGCTTGCGCGCCTCCCGATCGGTCATCACCCCTTGGGAGGTGGAGATGATGGCGATCCCCAGTCCCGAACGCACCGGCACGATCTCATCCGCCCCGACGTAGACGCGGCGGGAGGGCTTCGATACCCGCCGCATCCCGGTGATGGCCGGGATCCACTTCCGCGTCCCCTCGCGCTTGTACTTGAGTCGGATCCGCAGCACGGGATAGGAATCGCCGGGCGTCACCTCGTAGTCCTGGATGAACCCCTCCTCCTTCAGGATCCTGGCGATGGCCTCGAGCATCTTGGAGGAGGGCATTTCCACGTATTCCTTGCGACGCATGATGGCGTTCCTGATGCGGGCGAGCATGTCGGCAATCGGATCGTTGACCATCGTCCTCACCTCGCTCACCAGCTCGCCTTCTTCACCCCGGGGATCTCCCCCTCCAGGGCCATCTTGCGGAAGCAGAGCCGGCAGATGCCGAAGTCCCGGATGTAGCCCCGTGGCCGGCCACAGAGCCGGCACCGGTTACGCTGGCGTACCTTGAACTTCGGCGGCCGCTTCGCTTTCTCTATCAGCGCTTTCCTCGCCATCTTCCCTCCTCAATTCTCCCGGAAGGGGCACCCCAGGGCCTTGAGCAGCGCGTAGGCCTCCCGATCTGTCTTCGCGGTGGTGACGATGATGATGTCCATCCCCTGGGGTTGGACCACGTCGTCGTACGATACCTCGGGGAAGGCCAGCTGATCGGGGATCCCCAGGGAATAGTTGCCCCGTCCGTCGAAGGAGTCCGGGGAGACGCCCTTGAAGTCGCGCAGGCCCGGGAGGACCACGTTGAACAGCTTGTTGAGGAATTCGTACGCCCTCTCCCCCCGGAGCGTCACCTTACAGCCGATGGGATCGCCTTTCCTGATCTTGAAGTCGGAGATGGAACGCTTGGCCCTGGTCACCACCGGCCACTGTCCGGCCAGCTGGGCCAAGTTCTTCATCGCCCCCTCCAGGACCTTGGGGTCGTCGTGCTTGCCGACCCCCATATTGATCACGACCTTCTCTATCTTGGGTACCTGCATGATGTTCTTGTACCCAAGCTCCTTCATGAGCTGCGGCACGATCTCCTTCTTGTATTTTTCCAGCAGCATCTCAATCGAAGGCGGCCTTACAGTGCTTGCACTGCCGCTTCTTCCTCCCCTCGACGAATGTGTAGCCGATGCGCGTCGGAAGCCCGCATTCCGGGCAGATGACCTTCACGTTGGATATGTGAATGGGCGCCTCGCGCTTGATGATCCCGGGCTCGCGGATGGTGAGGGTGGGCCGCTGGTGCTTGGTGATGATGTTCACCCCTTCCACCAACACCCTCTCCTCGTCGGGGAAGACCTTGAGGACCTTCCCGATCTTCCCGCGATCGTCCCCGGCGATCACCTTGACGCGATCGCCCTTCTTGACCTTCATCAGACCACCTCCGGCGCGAGCGAGATGATGCGCATCATGCCGAGGTCCCGGAGCTCCCGCGCCACGGGGCCGAAGACCCGGGTGCCGATGGGCTGGAGGTTCTTGTCCACCAGCACCACGGCGTTGTCGTCGAACCGGATATAGGAGCCGTCGGGCCGTCGGTAGGCGGCGCGGGTGCGCACGATGACGCCGCGGACGATATCCCCTTTCTCCAGGTCCGCGGTGGGGACCCGCTTCTGGACGGACCCCACGATTATATCCCCGATCTTGCCCACGCGCTTCTTACCGAGGACCTGGATGCACTTTATCACCCTGGCTCCGGAGTTATCGGCGACCACGAGTTTCGTCTCCGGCCGAATCATGGCTCATCCCTCCTCCGCGCGACGCAATATCTCCACCAGCCGCCAGCGCTTGAGGCGCGAGAGGGGGCGCGTCTCCTCGATGAGGACGATGTCGCCCACCCGGGCCTCCTCGCGTTCATCGTGCACGTAGTACTTCTTGCGGCGTTTCACGTGCTTGTGGACCCGGGGATGCTCGTAGAGTTGTTCCTCCAGGACCACGATGGTCTTCTGCATCTTGTCGGAGACCACCTTGCCGATCCTTCGCTTACGCACGGCTGCCCTCCCGCTGGCGCTGGAGCTCCCGCTCGCGCAGGATGGTGAGCGCGCGAGCGATGTCCCGCTTCGTCTTCTTTATCTCGGCCGTGTTCTGGAGCTGCCCCGACGCGAGCTGGAAGCGCAGGTTCAGGAGCTTGCGCTTCCATTCCGCCACCTTCTGGCGGAGTTCGTCGTCCGACAGCTCCCGGAGTTCCCTGGCCTTCATTTCCCCTCACCCCCGAAGTGGAACCTGGTCTTCAGGCGGGTGGGGATGGGGAGCTTGGCCGCGACGAGCCGGTGGGCCTCCTTCGCCTCCTCCGGGGAGACGCCGGCGAACTCGAAGATGATCCGCCCCGGGAGCACCACCGCCACCCAGCCCTCCACGTTCCCCTTCCCCTTTCCCATCCGGGACTCGGCCGGCTTCTTGGTGTATGGCTTGTCGGGGAAGATATCTTCCCCCGGCCGATGGCCCGGGAGAGGGCGGTACGGGCCGCCTCTATCTGCTGCTGGGTGAGCCACGCGGCCCCCAGGGCCTGGATGCCGTAATCGCCGAACGCCACCTCGCACCCCCGGGTGGCTTTGCGCTTGAAGGCCCCGCGTTTGCGCTGCTGTTTACGGTATTTGGTCCGCTTTGGGAAGAGAAGCGCCATCTTATCTCACTCCTCGGTACCGGGTTTCGTGCGTTCCTTGGGGGACCAGACCTCGCCGCGGAAGACCCAGGCCTTCACCCCGATGATGCCGTATTTCGTCCAGGCCTCCGCGAGTCCATAGTCCACATCGGCCCGCAGCGTCGAGAGGGGGACGCGGCCTTCCTTCATCTCCACCGAGCGGGCGATCTCCGCCCCCCCGAGCCTCCCCGAGACCCGGATCTTCACCCCCTGGGCACCGGCGGCCATGACGCGCCGGATCGTCTCCTTCATCGCCCGGTAGGGATTGATCCGGTTCTCGATCTGGAAGGCCACGTCTTGGGCCACCAGGGGTGCCTCGAGTTCCGGTTTCTCCACCTCCAGCACCCCGATCCTCACTTCCCGGCCGGTGAGCCTGGAGAGTTCCTCCTGGAGCTTCTGGATCTCGCTCCCCCCACGCCCGATGACGACGCCGGGACGGGCGGCGCGGATGGTGATCGCCACCCGCTCCTCCACCGCCCGCTCGATCAACACCTCGGCGATCCCCGCGCCGCGGTAGTTCGCCTTGATGTGCTTGCGGATCTTGGCGTCCTCCACCACGTACTCGGGGACCTTCTTGTCGGGCGCGTACCAGTTGGAGCGCCATTTCCGGAGCACCCCGATTCGGAAACCGACCGGGTGAGTCTTCTGGCCCATCAGCCCTCCTTCTCCGCCACCACGATGGTGATATGGCTCATGCGGCGCTGGATGATATCGGCACGGCCGAACGCCCGGGGCTTCAGGCGCCGCATCCGGGGCCCCTCGTCCACATAGGCCCTCACCACCCACAGGTTATCCTCGTCCATCTCGAAGTTGTTGACGGCGTTGGCCACCGCCGAATCCAGCACCTTTTTGATGATGCGCGCCGCCTTCTTGGGCGAGAGGGCGAGGATCCGCCGGGCCTCGTCCACGTGCTTCCCCCGGATCCGGTCGATCACCAACCGGGCCTTCTTGGGGGAGATCCGCACGAACCGCGCCCTGGCCACGGCTTCCATCGTCCCTCACCTCACTTGGGGGCCGGCGGCTTCTTCTTCTTCATGCCGCCGTGGCCGCGGAAGGTCCGCGTGGGGGCGAACTCGCCCAGCCGGTGGCCGATCATGGCCTCGGTGATGTGCACCGGGACGTGGGTGCGGCCGTTGTGCACCTTGATGGTGAGGCCCACCATCTCCGGGATGATCATGGAGGACCGCGCCCAGGTGACGATCTCCTTGATCTCGCCCCGGCGGAACTTCTCGATCTTCTTCAGGAGCTTCGGGTCGACGTAGGGCCCCTTCTTGCGCGAGCGTCCCATCACTTCCTCCTCTTGATGATGAGCTTATCGCTGGGCTTTCTGGGCTTGCGGGTCTTCCGGCCGCCCTTGGTAAGCCAACCCCACGGGGACTTGGGCGGGCGTCCCTCGCCGGTGCGTCCCTCGCCGCCCCCGTGCGGGTGGTCCACGGCGTTCATGGCCACGCCCCGCACGTGCGGCCGCCATCCCAGGTGCCGCCTCCGGCCGGCCTTGCCGTGCTTCACGTTCTTGTGATCCGGATTGGAGACCTGGCCGATGGTGGCCCAGCACTCGATATGGAACTTCCGCACCTCGCCCGAGGGGAGGCGCACGATGGCCCACTTGCCCTCCTTGGCCATGAGCTTCGCCTCCGCCCCGGCGGAGCGCACCATCTTCCCCCGGGAGCCGGGGTAGATCTCAATGTTGTGGATGGTGGTGCCCACGGGGATAGCCCGCAGGGGCATGGCGTTCCCCACCCGGGGCTCGGCCTCCTCCCCGGACATCACCACGTCCCCCACCTTGAGCCCCTCCGGGGCGAGGATATACCGCTTCTCCCCGTCGGCGTAATGGAGGAGGGCGATCCAGGCGGTGCGGTTCGGGTCGTACTCCAGCGCCGCGACCTTGGCGGGGACCCCGGCCTTGTCCTTGCGGTCGAAATCGATGATGCGGTACATCCGCTTGTGGCCGCCCCCCCGGTGACGGGAGGTGATGCGCCCCTGGTTGTTGCGCCCGAAGCGCCGATGAAGGGGCTCGATCAGGGACTTCTCCGGCTCCTTCTTGGTGAGGACGGAATAGTCGGGCCAGACCGCGTGTCTGAGCCCGGGCGTGACCGGCTTCCATTTCTTGAGTCCCATCCGTATCACCCCACGATATCTATCTTGTGCCCCGGCGCGAGCTTGACGATCGCCTTCTTCCAGGACTTGGTCCGCCCGTGCCGCCGGTCCAGGCGGGTCCTCCGGGGCTTCCCCTTCACCCGCATGGTCCACACCTTTTCCACCACTACCCCGAAGAGCTCCTCCACCGCCCGCTTGATCTCGGGCTTGGAGGCGTCGGGGTGGACCTCGAACGTGTACTTGCCCTCCTCCATGGCCCGCCAGGACCGCTCCGTGAGCACCGGGCGGATGATGATGTCCTCAGGCAACAGCCTTGGCGCCACTGCGGACCCTCCTTTCGAGCTCCTCCACGGCCCCCTGGGTCATGAGCAGCCCCTCATGGGCGAGGACGTGCCAGACCGAGAGGCCGTCGGTCCGGACACAGTCCACGCCGGGGATATTGGAGAAGGACTTGTACACCGGGACCGTGTACTCGTCGGTGGCGATGACCACGAGCGTCTTATCCGGACAGCCGAGCTTCCCCAGGACCTCGACCGCCTCCTTGGTCTTGGGCCGCTCGAACCCGAACCGGTCGATGAGGAGGAGGTTCCCCTCCTGGGCCCGGGCGGAGAGGGCGGAGATCAGGGCCTTACGCCGCATCTTCCGGGGGAGCTCCAGGCGCCGCTTGATGGGCTTGGGCCCGAACACGACCCCCCCTCCCCGCCAGATGGGGGAGCGGATGGAGCCGTGGCGGGCGCGGCCGGTGTGCTTCTGGGGCCAGGGTTTGCGGCCCCCGCCGCGGACCTCCCCCCGGGTCTTGGTGGAGGCGGTCCACTGGCGCTGGTTGTAGAGGTAGACCCTGACGGCCCGCCAGAGGAGGTCCTCGTTCACCTCCGCCCCGAAGAGCTCCGCGGGGACCTCCACCTCCTCCGGCCCCGCGTCCAGGTTATCCCACCGATACAGTTTCGCTTTGGGCATGGCTCTTCCTTATCAGGAGAAGTCCCTTCTTATGTCCCGGCACGGACCCTTTGACGACGAGGACGTTGTTCTCTGGGTCCACGTGCAACACCACGAGCCGTTTCACCGTCACCCGCTCCGCCCCCATGTGCCCCGGCATCTTCTTGCCCTTCATCACCTTGTTGAGGCCCATGGGACCGGAGGTGCCCGGGCGCTTTATCCACTTATGGCCGTGGGATTTGGGGCGGTAGCTGAAGTCCCACCGCTTGATGGTCCCCTGAAAACCCCGCCCCTTGGAGGTGCCCGTCACGTCCACGAGGTCGCCCGGCGAGAAGATGTCCACCCCGATCTCCTGCCCCACCTCGAAGCGGTCGGGGTCGTCCACCCGCACCTCGTAGAGGTGGCGACGCGGGTCCACCCCCGCTTTCCTGAAGTGCCCGAGGAGGGGTTTGGTGACCTTCCGCTCGGGGACCCGTTCGTACCCGAGCTGCACCGCGGCGTACCCCTCCTTTTCCGGGCGGCGGATCTGGACCACCACCGAGGGTTCGACGTGGATCACCGTGGCCGGAACGGCCCGGCCCTCCCCGTCGAACCACTGGGTCATCCCCACCTTGCGCCCCATCAACGCCAGCATCCTTTCCCCCTCACAGCTTGATCTCGACGTCGATCCCCGTGGGGAGCTCGATCTCCATCAGCGCGTTTATGGTCTCGGCCGTGGGCTCGACGATGTCGATGAGCCGCTTATGGATCTTGCGCTCGAAGTGTTCCATGGAGCGCTTGTCCACGTGCGGCGATCGCAGCACCGTGTAGAGCCGCCGCTCGGTGGGAAGCGGGATCGGCCCCACCACCTTGGCGCGGGTGCTCAGGGCCCGCTCCACGATCTTCCTCACCGCGAGGTCCACCAGCTCGTGGTCGTAGCTCTTCAGTTTGATCCTGATCTTATCCCTGGGCATCTCCGTATCCCCTACCCCTTAGGATTTCCTCGGCTAGTTTTTCGGGCACCACATCGTAATGGGTCACCCGAAGGGAACAACTCGCCCGCCCTTGGGTGAGCGAACGAAGCTGGGTTGCGTACCCGAAGGTCTCGGCCAGTGGCATCGTCACGTGGACGATCTCCACCGGCCCACGGGATTCGATCCGCCGGATATCGCCCCTTCGGCGACCCAGGTCCGCGACTACCTCACCGAGGTACTCGCGAGGGGTCATTATATCCCCTTCCACGTAAGGTTCCAATATCACGGCCCTGTCGCGCTCCAGGGCGTGCCACAGCGCCTGGGTGCCGCAGGCCTCGAACGCCACCTCCGTAGAGTCCGTGGGATGATAGGTCGCGTCCACCAGGGTCGCCTTGATGTCGGTGACGGGGAAGCCGCCGATGGGGCTCGAGCCGAGGCCCTCCTCGATGCCCTTCCGCACCGCCTCGGCGAAGGGCCGGGGGAGGACCTCCTCGGGGACCTCGTTCACGAAGAGAAAGCCCCTCCCCCGGGGGATGGGCTCGAACCGCACCACGAT
>JAADIW010000029.1 GCA_013151115.1 Caldisericota bacterium | reverse complement strand
GTTCCGCTCGTCCCTGAGGGAGCCGTAGTAGTTGACCAGGTATTCGGCGGCCACACAGCCGAGCTTGTTCAAGTTGAAATGGGCGTTGCGCGATTCCAGGGGGTCGAAGGTCCAGGTGATGAGCCCGACGCCCTGGCGCAGTACGTGCTCCCGTTGGGCGAGCTTTAGCCTGTAGCCGAGGCCCCTGTCGCGCCAGCCGGCCTTGACCGCGGCCATGAGGGAGCAGTGTTTGAGGGTGCCGTCCTCGGCGCGCCCGAAGAACGAGAGCACGAACCCCACCATCTCCCGCCTTCCCCCCTCCTCCGAGAACGCCCCGAGCAGCAACCCCCCGCCCTTGACCACGGTGAGGAGGACGTGATCCGGGACGACGGCGAGGTCCTCGAAGCCCCAGACCTCCTTCTGGAGGCGCTCGCACGCGTGGAATCCCTCGAGATCCTCCACCGGCTCGATCACGATCTCCCCGCTCACGGCGATCCCTTAGATTAGCGATCTACGGCGCCCGTTCCAGTACCAGGAAGGCCCGCTCACGTTGGCGGTAGAGGCCCACCAACGCGTAGCCCCGGTCCAGGTATTCCTCCAGCGCCCGCCAGGCCTCCGCCCACGGCTCCCTGAGGGCCCGGGGCAGGCGGGAGATCCCCGGGGAGGGGACCTCCAGCAGGAGGCGCTCCGCCCCGAGGTGGAGGTTCCACGAGACCGGTTCGCGCAGGCCCCCGGAGACGGGCCGGGTGGCGTTCACGGGGAAGAAGCTCCCCAGAGCGGCCCCCCGCCATGGGGCCTCGCCCGCGTCCCCCCTCACCACGGCGAGGGCCCTGAAGGCCTGGATCTCCCCGCTGCGCGCCCGGCGGAGTTCGTACGCCTCGGCCCGGGCGCCGTGCTCGAACAGGAACTCCGCCCACTCGGGCTCCAGGGGATCGAACGGCCAGACGATCGCGGCGGCCCCCCGCGCCCGGGCCGCGTCCCGGAGCCCGGCGAGCAACCCCTCCCGGATCCCGTCCCGATCCGGGCGATCGCGCATGACCCCGTAAAGCACCACCCTGAGCGTCGCCTCCACCCCGTCCCCCCGCCGCAGGGCGACGACGAGGCCCAGGGGCTCCCGCGTGACCCCGATCCCGTTGAAGGCGGCGAGGCACAGTCCCCCGGCCCGGGCCATTTCCCACAGGAACCAGGCCGGGATCGGCGCCGGGACCGGCGGATCGAGCTCCCGTTGCAACGCCTCGCAGGCCCGGAACTCCTCGAAGGACCGGGGGGTCTCCACCGGGTAGGGCTCACTCATTGGCGTAGAGGAACTGGGAGATCATCGCGTCGTCCTCGGTCCAGTTCTTCCTCACCTTGACCTGCAGGGCGAGGTAGACCTGCTTGCCGAGGAGGGCCTCGATCTCCATCCGCGCGGCACGGCCGATCTCCTTGAGCTTCTGGCCCTTGCGGCCGATCACGATCGCCTTTTGGGAATCCTTGGCGACGTAGATCGTGGCGTAGATCTCGATCAGGGGCTTGTCCTCGCGCTCCCTGATCTCCTCCACCACCACCGCGGTGGAGTAGGGGATCTCTTGGTAGGTGAAGTGATAGATCTTCTCCCGGATGAGCTCGGCGATGACGAACTCCAGGGGCTTGTCGGTGGGCATCCCTTCGGGGAACAGGGGCTCCCCCTCCGGCAGGTACTTGACGATCACCTCCAGGGCCCGGTCGAGGTTCTTCCCGCGGGCGCAGGAGATGGGGACGAGCTCCTGGAAGATCCCCAGGGAATCGTACGCGAGGAGGGTCTCGGGTAGCTGGTTTCCCTTGGCGAGGTCGATCTTGTTCACGAGGAGGATCTTGGGGCAGGGAAGCTCCTTTATCCGCGGCATCACCTGCTCATCGAAGGGATCGATCCCCCCCGTGGGCTCGGTCATGTAGACGAGCTCATCGATCCCCGCCAGGGCCCGCATGGCTTCTTTGACCAAGGCCTCCGAGAGCTTGTTTATCGGCTTGTGGAGCCCCGGCGTATCGACGAACACGATCTGGGCCGAATCGGTGGTGAGGACGCAGCGTATCCGGTTGCGGGTGGTCTGGGGCTTATCGGAGACGATGACCATCTTACGCCCGATGAGCGAGTTGATGAACGTGGACTTCCCCACGTTGGTCTTCCCCAAAACGGCGACGATCCCCGACTTAAATCCCATAGGTTATCTCACCCCTGCGCACAACACGCACGATCTCCTCGATAGTATCCCCCAGGAACGCGTCGTCTCCAGGAGGCGGCACGAGCTCGCACAACCGCTCGTAGATGGGTCGGGTGGCCGGGGAGAGGCCCTCGGGGCCGGCGAGTTCGGCCGCCCAGCGGCAGGCGACGAGCTCCAGGGCCACCGCCCGGACGGCGTTCTCCGCGATACGCCAGAGCTTCCAGGCGGCGGTGGCGCCGAAGGAGTTGTGATCCTCCTTTCCCGCCGAGGTGGGGATCGAGTCCACCGCCGCGGGATGCGCCAGGACCCGGTTCTCGGCGACGAGGGCCGCCGCCGTGTACTGGAGGAGCATGAGGCCCGAGTTCACCCCGCTCTCCCTGGCCAGGAAGGGCGGGAGGCCGCGGTCCTCGGCGCCGAGGAGCAGCGAGAGCCTCCGCTCGCAGCTCGCCGCCAATTCGGCCAACGCCACCGCGAGCCACTCCGCCACGAAGGCCAGGATCTCCCCGTGGAAGTTCCCGCCGGAGAGGACACGCCCGTCGGGCAGGACGAGGGGGTTATCGGTGGCGGAATTCATCTCCACCCGGAGCCGTCCTTCCGCGATCCAGAGCGCCTCGAGGACGGGGCCGATGATCTGGGGGAAGCAACGGAGGGAGTAGGGATCCTGGACGTCGCCGGTGTAGGTGTCGACGAGCTCGCTTCCCGCGAGGAGCTCCCGCATGATCGCCGCGGCCTCCCGCTGGCCCCCGTGGGGACGGAGGTCGTGGATGCGGGGATCCAGGGGCTCGGTGCGCCCGCGCAGGGCTTGAAAGGCGATGGCCGCGGCGGCAAAGGCCGCACGTAGGGCCCGCCAGCCGAGGACATACCCCATGAAACACAGGGAGAGCATGTACGCGGTGCCGTTCAGGAGCGCGAGCCCCTCTTTGGGGAGGAACTCCTCCAGGGGAGAGAGACCGGCTCGCCGCAGGGCCTCCCCGCCCCGGAGCTCCTCCCCCCGGTAGACCGCCCTCCCCTCCCCCAGGAGCACCAGCGCCACGTGGGCCAGCGGCACGAGGTCCCCCGATGAGCCCACCGACCCCTGTTCCGGGACCACCGGATAGACGCCGCGGTTGAGCATCCCGAGGAGGAGCTCTATCACCTCGGGGCGTACGCCGGAGTAGCCCTTGAGGAGCGAGTTGGCGCGGAAAAGGAGGATCCCCCGTACCGCCTCTTCCGGCAGGGGGCGTCCCACCCCCGCCGCGTGGGAACGGACGAGGTTCCGCTGCAGCGCCCCCAGATCACGGCGCCCGATGCGGACGGTGGAGAGCTTGCCCAGGCCGGTGTTCACCCCGTAGAGGGGGAGATCGGACTCCACGGCCCGGGCGAGGAGCCCCTGGGCGCGACGCACCCGCTCCAGGGCCTCGGGAGAGGGGACCGCCGTGGCGCCCCCGAAGACCACCTGCTCGGCGGCCCCGGGGTCCAGGCGGTTCCCGTCGATCACGATCGTTTCCATAGCGTCTCCCCGTGTGACATCCGCGGAC
Organism: Caldisericota bacterium; assembly: GCA_013151115.1. Lineage (GTDB taxonomy): Bacteria > Bipolaricaulota > Bipolaricaulia > Bipolaricaulales > Bipolaricaulaceae > UBA3571. Next base: position 2,061 of record JAADIW010000029.1, on the reverse strand, counting down.
CCACGCACATTTTACCATCGCGGCGGTGACGTCCGTCCTCGATCCCATCGAAGAAAAAGGGGCCGCGACGCGGCCCCTCCGCGTGCGCCGGGTCCCCGTGTCCCACGGCGATCACACGCCGGAGTAGGCGGAGAATCCCCCGTCGATGGGGATCACCACCCCGGTGACGAATGACGCCGCGGGCGAGAGTAGCCACACCACCGCCCCGATCAGGTCCTCCGGGGCGCCGAACCGCCCCATGGGGGTGTGGGCGATGATCCGCTTGCCCCTCTCGGTGAGCTCCCCCCTCTCGTCCAGCAGGAGGAACCTGTTCTGTTCGGTGAGGAAGAACCCCGGGGCGATGGAGACGACGCGGATGTCGGGGGAGTACTCCTGGGCCATGTGGACGGCGAGCCACTGGGTGAAGTTGGCCACCGCGGCCTTCGCCGCCGAATAGGCGGGGATACGGGTCAGGGGACGAATGGCGTTCATGGAGGCGATGTTGAGGATCACCCCCTCCTTGCGCTCCGCCATGACCTTCCCGAAGACCTGGGATGCCAAGAAGGTCCCCATGAAGTTGAGGTCGAACACGAACCGCACGGCGTCCTCGGGGAGGTCGAAGAAGGGGACCTCCGCGGAGGTGGTGGCCTTGGGGTGGTTTCCGCCCGCCCCGTTGATGAGGAAATCCACGCGCCCGAACGCCTTCAGGGTCTCATCCGCCGCCCGCTCGAGGTCCCCCCGATCGAGGACGCTCGCCTTGAGGGCGAGGCCATCCGCGCCCGCCCTCCTCACCCGTTCCAGGGCCTCCCGTGCCCGGTCCTCGACGATATCGAGGAGGACGCACTTCACCCCCTCTTTCGCGAGCCCCTCGGCGATGGCGGAACAGAGGACCCCGCCGCCGCCGGTGATCACCGCCACCTTGCCCGAAAGGTCGAACCTCATCCTCTCACCCCCAGGTCCTCCAGGTGCCGCCCCAGGTGCCGCTCCAGGGCGGCAGCATAATCCTCCTCGAACTCGAGGAGGACCGCCCTCAACTTCTCCCCCAGCGGGCTCCGCAGGACAGAGCCGTAGGCCACGTGTAGGACCTGCCGCGGGTCTGGATCCGAGAGCAACCGGGGGAGCTCTTCATCGCTTAGGGAAGCGGGATCCGGGACGCGGGATAGGTCCGTGGCGAGATGGTAGGTGGCCCGGTCCTCGGGGAACCGCTCCAGAGAGAGGCGGTAGATGTCGCGGAAGAGCCCCGGGGCCCTCCTCGCCACCACCTCCAGGGCCACGAGGTAGCTCGTCCCCGCCGTCTTCACGTGGAAGAGGCCGTCGGCCTCCTTGGCGAAGAGGGGGTAGAGGGAGAACTTATCGGAGCCCGAGTGGAGGCTTATCCGATAGCCCCCCAGGGCTTTGGCGATAGCCACGTGGGCCCGGAGGTCCCGCCGGAAGACCTCGAGGTCTCCCCGGTAGTCCACCGCCTTCTCCAGGGACCCGGAGAACCGGGGAGCGAGGCTCGCGAGCTCCACGTCGCGCTTCGCCAGCTCCCGCACGATGAGGAAATGCTCCAAGGGGCTCGTCGGGGTCTCCGTCTCGTCCACCGAGAGCTCGAAGTCGAACCCGTCGGGGAGCACCTCCCGCAGGGCGTGGTACATCTCCGCGGCGAACTCCACCGCGCCCATATACTTCACCGCCGCGCGCGCGAGCTCCAGTTCGGAGAACCGGAGCCTCCCCAGCCCCTTGATCTCGAAGGTCCGATCGAGGTATTCGCGCTCGAGCTCCCCGCGGTTCGGGAGCGAGGAGAAACGCCTCCGGAGTTCCTTCTCCGGGAGCTCCTCGGCGGGCACGACGTGGTCCGAGGGATCGCAGGTGAAGAACGTGTACCCGAGCTCCGCCGCCTCCAGGGCATCCCCGATCGACTTCAGGTGGTCGGCGTCGGCGGCATAGCCCTCGGCGTAGCCCTCCTGCAACACGCCGAACACCGCGTCGGCGAGCACCTGGGCGAAGGTCCTGCCGGTGCGGGCGTTCTCCCGCACCGATTGCTGGGCCAGGACCGGGAACACCCGCGCGCCGCGGACGGCCCGGATGTGCCCCGGGGTA
>JAADIW010000164.1 GCA_013151115.1 Caldisericota bacterium | reverse complement strand
AGGGTGGGCCCCGGCGGACATGGAACGGATCCCCTTCACCCTGCTCGTGGAGACGGGGATCTCCTACGCCCAACATGTCCGGGCCGTGACCCGGATATCCCTCCGGGTATATGAGACCTTCTCCGAGGTGTTCGGGGGCCGGGTGGCCCTCGACCGGGACGTGTTGCTCGCGGGGGCGCTCTTGCACGACGTGGGGAAGCTCCTGGAGATCGAGGAACGGGATGGGACGTTCCGGAAATCCGCGGGCGGCAGGGTCCTGCGGCACCCGTTCTCCGGGGTGGCGCTGGCCTACGCCGAAGGGCTCCCCCCCGCGGTCCTCCACGTCATCGGGACCCACTCCAAGGAGGGCGATCCCCACCCCCGTACCCCGGAGGGGGCGGTGGTCCACCACGCGGACTTCGCCTGCTTCGAGACGGTGGGGGGTTGAGCCATGGGGAAGACCTTCGCCGAGAAGATCCTGGCGCGGAAGGCCGGCCTCCCCGAGGTCGTTCCCGGGCAGATCGTGGAGGCGACGCCTGATCTCGGGATGTCCCACGACAACACCGCCGCCATAAAGAGGATCTTCGGGGAGCTGGGCCTCGCGCGGGTCAAGGACCCGGAGAGGTTCGTGGTGATCCTGGACCACGTCGTCCCCGCGGCCCAGGTGCAGTACGCCGAGAACCACGCGGAGATCCGGGAGTTCGTGAGGGCGCAGGGGATCCGGTTCCACGACGTGGGCCGGGGGATCTGCCACCAAGTGGTGGTGGAGGAGGGGCTGGCCCGGCCGGGGTGGCTGATCCTCGGGGCGGACTCCCACACCACCACTTACGGGGCCTTGGGGGCCTTCTCCGCCGGGATCGGCCGCTCGGAGATGGCCGCCCTGTGGGCCACGTCCAAACTCTGGCTCAAGGTCCCGGCCACCATCCGGATCGAGCTCTCGGGAAGGCTCCCCGAGCTCGTCACCGCCAAGGACGTGATCCTGCATCTCATCGGCAGATTGGGGGCCGATGGGGCCCTGTACCGCTCGGTGGAGTTCGCCGGACCCCTGGTGGAGCGGATGTCGGTCTCCGACCGGATCGTTCTGTGCAACATGGCCGCGGAGATGGGGGCCAAGAACGGCTATGTCGCCCCCGACGAGACCACCTTCTCCTACCTCCGGGAGCGGGGCGTCACCGCGTTCGAGCCCGTGTACCCCGACCCCGATGCCGCCTACGAGGAGGTCCTCCGGCTCGACCTCTCCGACCTCGAGCCCCAGGTGGCCTGCCCCCACACCGTGGACAACGTGGTCCCGGTCTCGGAGGTGGAGGGGACGGCGGTGGAACAAGTGGTCCTCGGGACCTGCACCAACGGGCGCATCGAGGATCTGCGGCTGGCGGCGGAGGTGATGGGGGGGCGCCCCGTGGCGGAGGGGGTGCGGATGCTGATCATCCCCGCCTCGCGGGAGGTATGGGTCCAGGCCGCCCGCGAGGGCCTCCTGGGCAAGTTCGTGGAGGCCGGGGCCATGGTGCTCAACCCCGGGTGCGGGCCGTGCCTGGGGGCCCACCAGGGGGTGCTGGCCCCCGGGGAAGTGTGTGTCTCCACTTCCAACCGCAACTTCAGGGGGCGAATGGGGTCCCCCGAGGCGGGGATCTACCTCGCCTCGCCGGCGGTGGCCGCCGCGGCCGCCGTCACCGGGAGGATCACCGACCCCCGGGAGCTAGGTTAGACCCCCCGTCCGGCATCCTTCCCCCGGACGCATACCTCCATTTCCTTTCAGCTCTCGAAACTTTTAAAAACTTGAAATTCTCTTGCGGGCGACTACAATGCGATCGCCATGGATGGTTACAGCATGCAGGAGCTGGCCCGGGCGTTCTCCGCCGTGGGCTCGGAGGAGCGGCTCAGGATCCTCAGCCTCCTCCTCAAGAACCCCCGCGTGGGCTGTGGGGAACTGGCCCAGCTCCTCGGCCTCTCCCAGCCCGCGGTCTCGTACCACCTGCGGGTCCTGGAGATGGCCGACCTCATCACCAAGGTCCGGGAGGGCCGGCGGCGGTGCATCTCCGTGTCGCCCAGGCTCCGGGCCATCCTGCGCGACGACGTGATCCACTGGCTCAGGGAACAGGAGGTGAGCTGACGATGGAGGAGCGCGAGGTCATCGTCTACACCACGCCGAACTGCCCGTGGTGCGCCGCGGTGAAACAGTACCTCGAGGAGAGGGGGATCACTTACACCGAGATCGACGTGTCCCAGGATCAAGCGGCGGCCATGGAGATGATCCGGAAGTCCGGCCAGATGGGGGTGCCGGTGGTGGAGATCGACGGCGAGATCGTCATCGGCTTCGACAAGGAGAGGCTCGACTACCTTCTGGGCCTCCACTGACACGCCGCGAGCGCGGCGAAAGGAGATGGTGTGGCTTACATCACGGGTGAAGACCTGGAATACATCCGCGGCGAGTTCCAGAAGCTCCCGCGGAAGGTGACGTTGAAGCTCTTCCGGGAGGAGGGCACCCCCACCGGGGACCTCCTGGCGGAGCTCATGGGGGAATTGGCCGCGATCGAGCCCGAGAAGGTCTCGTTGGAGATCGCCGGGCCGGAGGAGGCGGAGGGCCTCGGGATCGACAAGCTACCCGCCCTCGTCCTCCAGGGAGACGGGGAGGACTACGGCGTGCGCTTCTTCGGCATCCCCTCGGGGTACGAATTCGCCTCGCTCCTCGAGGCGATCCAGGACGTGGCCACGGGCACGGCTGAACTGGAGGAGAAGGTGGCGGAGGCGCTCGCGGGGCTGAGGGAGCCCGTGCACATACAGGTGTTCGTCACGCCCACCTGCCCGTATTGCCCGTTCGCGGTGCGGACCGCCCACCGGTTCGCCATCGCCTCGGATCTCATCCGCAGCGATATGGTGATGGCGCCCGACTTCCCCGAGCTCTCCGAGCGCTACGAGGTGATGGCGGTCCCCACCGTGGTGATAAACGAGGCCGTACGTTTCGAGGGCGCGATCCCCGAGGAGGAGTTCGCGGCGAAGGTCCTCGAGGCGGTCGGGGCTTAGGGAAAACCCGCGGACGACGGCGTTTTCAGGGCCGCGCTCCGGCGCGGCCCTTTTTCGACGAGGGCTCTCCCCCGGCGCGGACGGATTTCCCCCGGGGTGCGGCTGGCGCTATACTTGGGTGCTTTCCACAAACGTTTGCGGAAGGGGGAAAGATGAAGGGATTGGTGCTCTCGGCACGTTGGGAACCCCGCCAGGGGTACCGCGTTTCGGAGTTCGAGGAGAAAACGGGAAAGGCCATCGAGGGCGCCCAGATCTGGCGCCACCCGGTGCTCGAGATAAAAGAGGTCCAAACCCCGAAAGCCGGGCCCGGGCAGCTGGTCCTCAGGGTGAGGGCCTGCGGGGTGTGTGGCTCCGACGTCCACTTCTACGAGACCGATGACGAAGGCTACATACTCTACCCCGGGCTCACCAAGTTCCCCGTGATCATCGGCCACGAGTTCGCGGGCGAGGTGGTGGAGGTGGGGCCGGGCCCCGAGACGGCGAACTTCAAGGTGGGGGACCGGGTGACCTGCGAGGAGATGGTGTGGTGCGGCCACTGCCGCCCCTGCCGGGACGGCTTCCCCAACCACTGCGAGAACCTGGAGGAGATCGGCTTCACCATCGACGGGGCCATGGCCGAGTACATCGCCGTCCCCGCCAAGCTCTGCTGGAAGGTGGACGCCATCTTCGAGCGCTACGCCGACGAGGAGACGGCGTGGGAGGTGGCCGCCACCACCGAGCCCACCTGTGTCGCCTACAACGGGATCTTCGAGCGGGCCGGGGGATTCCGCCCCGGGGCTTACGTGGTGGTCTACGGCGCCGGTCCCATCGGCCTCGCGGCGATCCAGCTCTGCAAGGCCGCCGGGGCCGCGGTGGTGATCGCGTTCGAGGTCTCGGAGGTGCGCAAGAAATTGGCCAAGGAGGTGGGGGCCGACTACGTCTACGATCCCCGCGAGGTCACCCCCTCCGAGGCCGTGATGGACATCACACACGGCGAAGGCGCGGATCTCTCGGTGGAGGCCGCCGGCGCTCCCGAGGTGACCATCCCCGAGATGGAGAAGACCCTGGCCATCAACGGCAAGATCACCGTCATCGGCCGGGCGGCCAAGCGGGTCCCCATGTTCCTCGAGCGCTTCCAGGTGCGCCGGTCTCAGATCTTCGGCGCCCAGGGGCACTCCGGCCACGGGATCTTCCCCTCGGTGATCCGCATGATGGGCGCCGGGCTCATCGACAACAGCGTGATGATCACCTCCCGCTTCCCCTTGGACGAGGCCGTGGCCGCCCTGGAGAAGGCCACCAAGCGGGAGGACGGGAAGATCATGATCAAGCCGTGACGCCTAACGGGGACAACGCGCGACGGGGCCCCGTGGCTCCGCCACGCGTTACGCTCCACCCGTCGCGAAAGGAGGGAGGATGGGCGAGACCAAATGGCTGACCACCGAACACCCGGCGGTGGTCTTCGAGGACACCCGGGTGGGGCGCCTGAAGAAGGAGATCTGGGACGCCCCCATGGAGGAGATCGAGCGGGTCCTGGCGGAGTACGGGATCCCCTCGCCCCCGGAGCTCGCCGTGCCCGGGACCTACATCCAGACCACCCCCCGGAGGAAGCTCGTCGAGAACCGCAAAAAAAATGACATCGTCATCATCCCTGTGGGGAGCACCGAGCGCCACGGGGAGCACTCCTGCTCCGGCCATGATACCCTCCAGGTGACCCAGATCATCGAGGGGGTGCGCCGCTACACCGCGAAGAAGGGGTACCCCGTCAACCTCGCCTGGCCCATCAACTACGGCTCCCACCCGTTCCACCACATCGGGATGCCCGGGAACGTGATCATGCCCGAGGAGGTGACCCGGGAGACCCTGATCCACGTGATGCTCGGCCTCTGGAACGACGGGTTCCGGAAGCAGATCATCATCAACAACCACGGCCACCTGTGGGTGCTGGAGTCCGCGATCCACGAGTTCCTCTACCGGTATCAGCTCCCCGGGATCTACCGCGTGATCGACTGGCACCGGGCGGTGCGGGAATTCTTCGTCCCCTGTGAGAAGACCGGTTGGGAAACCGACTTCATCCACGCCGCCGAACACGAGACCTCGCTGGGGCTCCTCCTCTTCCCCGAGGGGATGATCGAGATGGGGGACGCCGTGGACGAGGAGGGGAAGCCCTTCCTCCCCGGGGGGCACTTCGACACCTCGGTGGACCCCTACCGGCGGCCGCACCGCTGGTCCGAGGGGGAGGGGCACGCGGCCATCGAGATCCGCGCCACCCCCCACGGCTCGGTGGGGAAGCCCTCCCTGGCCTCGGCGGAGAAGGCGAAGCGCCCGGTGGCGGCGATCCTCAGGTACCTCACGTTGGTGATCGAGGAGATCCTGGAGGCGTTCCCGCCGGGGAAGCTCCCCCCCGTGGAGGACCTCACCCTGCGGCCGGCGGAGGAGCTGGAGCCCTACCTCAAATGGCCCGAGGAGCCGGGGTGGAAGTCGGCCTACGGGATCCCGCGCCGGGGCATGTGGCTGGAGTGAAACCCCAACTCGTGGCAGGATAAACGGGAAAACGCCGGGCCGCGTGCCCGGCGTTTTCCGTCCCGGGAGGGGGGTACTTCCCCGGAGCGGATCACCTGTGCTCGGATTCGCCCGGGGTGGCCACGGATGGGGCGTCGCCGGGGGTGGATGCCGGAGCCCCGAGCTGCTAAGGTACGCCCAAACCGCGGGTACGCCCGAAGGTATCCCGAAGATGGAGGATATCCCGATGAAAGATCTGCCGAGGGAACGGCCGTTGGGGGTCATCGTCCCGCTACAGGACCCG
>JAADIW010000027.1 GCA_013151115.1 Caldisericota bacterium | reverse complement strand
CTGGTGGAGAACGTGATCCGCATCGACCTCATGATCCTCGACAACATACACGCTTGGCGTGAAGAGGTCGTGGGATTCGGCGACGGCCTGAACTCGTACGGGCACCTGAACCTCAGGTACATCCGGGAGTTCAAGGGCTGAGGACGCTCCGGTACCGGCCGCGGGGGGCGGATTCCCCCGTCCCCCGCGGCTCTATCTCCTCCGGGCCCGATGATCGTATTCCTATCGAAGAGGCTGTTGCTCGCGATCCCCACCCTGTTGGTAGCGAGCTTCCTCATCTTCTCGCTGGTGCACATCGCCCCGGGAGACCCCATCCAGGTAATGCTCGGTGACTTCCAGGACCCCGAGCTGATCGCCCGCCTGCGCCACGAAATGGGACTGGATTTACCTCTTCTCCAACAATATTTCCATTGGCTGGGCAACATTGTGCGGGGGGACCTAGGAATCTCCATCACGGTGCAACGAGGGGCTTCGGTGACGGATCTCATCCTGCAACGGTTCGCGGTCACGGTGGAACTCGCCTTCTTTTCCCTGATCATCGCGCTGCTCATCGCCATCCCCACCGGGATCATATCCGCCCTGCGTCAAAACAAGCTCTCCGATCACCTATCCCGGATCATCGCCCTGCTGGGCGTTTCCATCCCCAACTTCTTCTTAGGGATCCTGCTCATCCTGTTCGTGGGGGTCTACCTCCGCAAGCCTTGGGGGGCCGGGGGGTACGTCCCCTTATCCCGGGGGCTCCTCAAGAACTTGGCCCATATGTTTCTACCCGCAGTGGCCCTGGGCACGGCATACGCGGCGATCATCATGCGTATGATGCGCTCGGCCATGTTGGACGCCATGTCCCAGGACTTCGTGCGCACCGCGAGGGCGATGGGCATCGCCCCAGCTGACATCGTGCGGCGGGATATAGTGAAGAACGCCCTCATCCCCGTGGTCACTGTGATCGGGAACTCCATCGGCTATCTTTTGGGAGGGTCCATTGTCACCGAGACGGTCTTCCGCCTCCCGGGGATGGGAAACCTGGTGATCATGGGGGTCTTTCGCCGTGACTTCCCCGTGATCCAAGCGGTAGTCCTCATCATCGTGGTGGTGAGGATCGCCGTCAACCTGATCGTCGATCTGACGTACGGGTTCCTGGATCCCCGGATCAGATACGGGGGGGAGCGGTAGATGGCGCGGGAGATCCAGAACGGCGAATACGAGCTGGGGGCACACCGCACGCTCCTCCAGGAGTTCTGGCGCAACTTCCGCCGCAACAGGCTCTCCCTCATCGGCGGCATCATCGTCCTCTTCTATGCCGTCCTCGCGGTCTTCGCTCCCCTGATCGCCCCTTACGACCCCATAGAACAGTTCGACGCCCCCCGCGGCATGAGGAACCCCATGCCGCCCCTCTCCCGCGACGTGGATGGGCGCCTGTTCCTTCTGGGGACCGATAAGTTCGGGCGCGATATCCTCTCCCGGGCCATCTACGGCACCCGAACCCTCCTCCAAGTGGCGGTGGGATCCATCTCGATCGCCATGCTCATCGGCGTCACCATGGGGGCCGTCGCCGGCTACAAGGCCGGCACATGGGTGGACGAGCTCCTCATGCGGGCGGTGGACATCATGCTCTCCTTCCCCTCGCTCGTCCTCGCCATCGCGCTGGTGGGGGCGTTCGGGATCGGGAAGATCCGGGTGGGCCCCTTCACGGTGAGCAACATCGTGAAGATCATGCTCGTGATCGCCATCACCTACTCGCCGCGGTTCGCCCGGGTGATGCGGGCCGTGGTGCTCCAGGAGATGGCCAAGGATTACGTGGCCGCGGCCAGGATAAGCGGGGCCTCGGGCGTTCGAATCCTCGTGGCGGAGATCCTCCCCAACACCATCCCCCCCATCATCGTCCAGGCGTCGCTGATGATGGCCACCACGGTGCTCACCACCTCGTCGTTGAGTTTCCTGGGGTTGGGGTTGCAGCCCCCACGGCCGAGCCTCGGCCTCATGCTCAACGAGGCCCGGGATTACCTGTTCTGGGGGGCGTGGTGGTACGCGGTGGTGCCCGGCGGCCTGATCACCCTCGCCATCCTGGGGTTCAACCTGCTGGGGGACGGCCTGAGGGACGCCCTGGACCCCCGCCAGGCCCGGAGGCGGAGATGAGCGGCCTGTTGGACGTGGAGGGCCTCGTCACGCGTTTCTACACCGAGGAGGGCGTGGTCAAAGCCGTGGACGGGAACTCCTTCCGCCTGGAGGAGGACGAGGCCCTGGGGGTGGTGGGGGAATCCGGCTCGGGGAAGACGGTCACCGCCCTCTCCATCATGCGGCTGATCGAGGCCCCGGGGCGCATCGAGGCGGGGCGGATCCTGTTCCGGGGCGAGGACCTCCTCAAGAAATCCGAACGCGAGATGCGGCGGATCCGGGGGAAGGACCTCTCAATGGTGTTCCAGGACTCCCTCAGCTCCCTGAATCCCACCCTCACCGTGGGCGCCCAGATCGCCAGGGTGCTCAAACACCACACGCGCCTCTCCCGCCGGGCGCGCTGGCGACGGGCGGTGGAGCTCCTGGCGGCGGTGGGCATCCCGGAGCCGGCCAAGCGGGCCTCCCATTACCCCCACCAGCTCTCGGGGGGGATGCGGCAACGCGCCCTGATCGCCATGGCCATCTCCTGCAACCCCAAGCTCCTTATCCTGGACGAGCCCACCACCGCCCTGGACGTCACCATCGAGGCCCAGATCTTCGAGCTCATCGGGGAACTGAAGGAGGAGTTCGGGATGGGCGTGTTCCTCATCACCCACGATCTCTCGGTGGTGGCGAGCTTCTGCAGCCGGGTGATCATCATGTACGCCGGGAAGATCGTGGAGGAGGCCGGGGTACACGAGCTCTACGCCCATCCCCTCCACCCCTACACCCGTGGGCTCCTGCGGTCGATCCCCCCCCTGGAGGGGGGCGAGGCGAGGCTCCAGTCCATCCCCGGGGAGGTCCCGGACCTGATAAACCTGCCCCCGGGGTGCAATTTCAGCCCCCGTTGTGCCCTCGCGGACGAGCGCTGCTGGCAGGTAGAACCTGAGCTGTCGGGGATAACGCCGGGGCATCGAGCGGCATGTTGGAGGGCGGAACGCCCGGCGATGGCGGGGGGAGGCCATGACTGACGTCCTCCTCTCGGTACGGGACCTCGTGAAGCACTTCCCCGCGGCGGGGGATTGGTTCGCCCAGATATTCGACCGCCGCGTGGTCCGAGCCGTGGACGGGATCGGGTTCGAGATCGATCGGGGGACCACGTTGGGGCTGGTGGGGGAATCCGGCTCGGGGAAGACCACCACGGGCCGGATCATCGTCCGCCTCATTGAGCCCACCCGGGGGGAGATCCTCTTCGACGGGATCGACCTCCTGAAGCTGCGTGGGAAGGCCCTCAAGGCGATGCGCAGGCGTATCCAGATGATCTTTCAGGATCCCGCCTCCTCCCTGAACCCACGGAAGACGGTGGGACAGATCGTCGCCGAACCCCTGCGGGTCCATGGGATGGTCCGGGGGAAGGAGCTCGAGCGTCGGCTGGTGCGCACCCTGGAGCTCGCGGGACTTTCGTCACGTTTCCTGAACCGCTATCCCCACGAGCTATCCGGCGGCCAGCGCCAGCGGGTAGGGATAGCACGGGCCCTGGCGGTGGGACCGGAATTCATCGTGTGCGATGAGCCCGTCACCGCCCTGGACGTCTCCATCCAGGCCCAGATCCTCAACCTCCTCATGGACCTCCAGGATGAGCTATCGCTCACCTACCTCTTCATCGCCCACGACCTCTCGGTGGTGAGGCACGTCTCCGACCGGGTGGCGGTGATGTACCTGGGGAAGATCGTGGAGATCGGGGAGGTAGACGCGATCTTCTCCGCGCCCAAGCACCCTTATACCCAGGCGCTGCTCGCCGCCGTGCCCCGGCCCGATCCAGCGGCCCCGCCGCGGAAGGTCCTCCGGGGGGAGGTGCCGAGCCCCATCGATCCCCCCTCCGGATGTCGGTTCCACCCCCGCTGCGAGAGGTATATGGGCGACATCTGTAAGAGGAATGAGCCGGTCCTCGCCGCCGTGGACGGGGGAACCGAGGTCGCCTGTCATCTCTACTCGCGCGGGGGATAAAGGGAACCCCTTCCGGTCAATCCTCCCAGATGGGGTTCATCGGAGTTCCTGCAGGGCGGCCAGGAAGCGGGCGATATCCTCCCCGGTGTTGAAGAAATGGGTGGAGACGCGGATCCCGCCGGCGCGCACGTGGATCCTAAGGCCTCGCTCCAGGAAGTGCCGTTCGACCATCTCCCGGGCCCCGGGCGCGGACAGATCCCACGGGCCCCGCACCAACACGATCCCCGCCCGCTCCCGGGGGTCAGCGGGGGTCATCACCCCGTAGCCGCGCCGGGCGAGCTCTTCTAGTAGATTTCCTGAAAGTCCCAGCACGCGCGTTTCGATCCACTCCAAACCGAGCTCCAGGAGATATTCCAGCGCGGCGGCTAGCGCGGAGAGGAGTGCCGGGTTCAACCCCACGCCGTCGAACCGCCGGGCGCCCCCCGCATATCCGGAGAAGTCCCGCACCCACGCCCCGCCCCCGCAGAGGGCGTCCCACAACGCCCGGCGGTCGTCCCGCGCGATGTTGGGGAGCCCCACTTGAGCGGGGAGGAGCTCCTCCGCGAGATCCCCCCGGACGTAGAGGAAACCCGTGCCCTCGGGGCCGCAGAGCCACTTGTAGCCCCCACAGGCGAGGGCGTCCACGCCGAGCTCCCGGGGCCGCACGCACACCGCCCCCACCGACTGGATCGCGTCAACCACCAACAACGCCCCATGCTCGTGGGCCAGCTCGGCGAGTCCCGCGAGATCGACACGGTAGCCGCTGGCGAACTGAACGTGGCTCACGGCCACCGCCCGGGTGCGGCGATCGACGACCTCGGCGAACGCGTCCAGGGGCAAACGCCCATCCCGGGAGCGAGCGACCCGGACCTCGACCCCGTGGCGACGCGCTTGGTGGTACCAGGGGATGGCGTTGGCGGGGTACTCCTGGTCGGTGATCACCACGTTGTCGCCCGGCTCCCAGGGGATGGCGCAGGCGACGGCGTTCAGCCCCTCGGTGGTGGAGCGGACCAGGGCGATCTCCCCCCGCTCCACCCCCAGGCACGAGGCCGCCAGTGCCCGCGCCCTCTCGACCGCGCCCCCCGCGCCCCGCCACGCCCCCGGGTCGAATCCCCCGTAAAGCGCCCGCTGGGTCGCGGCGAGGGCGTCCAGGGCCCCCCGGGGCATGGGGCCCGTGCCCGCGGAGGCGAGCCAGACCACCTCGCCGAGCAGGGGGAACTCGCGCCGGATATCCCCGATGTCCTTCACCGCAGGGGCTTCACCTCATCGTGGGATATGGCGGTGAGCTTCTCGTAGCCGATGGAGTAGAGGTGCCTCTTCCTCTCCGGATCACCGTGGATCGCCACCACGTCGGCGATGAAGAGCTCGTGATCGCCGGCTTTCACCCGTTCCACCACGCGGCACTCGTAGCACACGGTGGCCCCCTCGATGAGCGGCGGCCTCACGGCCACGGCGGGGACCGTCTTCAACCTGGCCTCGGCCAATTTATCCCGGCCGCGGCCCGAGACGGTGCCGCAGTGCCACGCCCCCTTCCACTGGTCCTCGGCGGGGAAACAGAGGACGAACTCGCCGCATTGCTCCAGGCACTCGTGGGAATAGCGTTTCTGCCCCACGGCGATGGCGATCATCGGGGGCTCCCACGACACGTAGGTCCACCACCCGAGGCCGATGGCGTTCGGCCTGCCCTCTCGGTCCACCGTCACCGCCAGCACGTACGGATACGGGGACGCGAGCTTTATC
>JAADIW010000042.1 GCA_013151115.1 Caldisericota bacterium | reverse complement strand
CCCTGAACCGCTACGAGACACGACTCGTGAACACCGTGGCCGAGGCCCTGGAGCTCATCGGCGAGGTGGGCGCCGATAACCTGGGGATCCTCTTCGACACCTTCCACGCCAACATCGAGGAGCCGGGTTTCGCCGACTCCATCCGCGCCGTGGGGAAGAAGCTCTTTCACGTACACCTGGCGGACTCCAACCGCTGGGTCCCGGGAGCGGGCCACCTCCCCTTCGGGGAGGTCCTCCGGGCCCTGGAGGAGGTCGACTACCGGGGGGGCCTGATCCTGGAGTGCTTCCCGAAGCCATCGCCCGAGAAGCTCCTCTCTTTGGCCCGGAGCCCCCTGGCCACGTAAGCTAACGCGTGTTCGGCGAGGTACTGATCCCGATCTTCCTCCTCGTGGGGTTGGGATACGGGGCGGGCAAGATCCTGCGCCTGGACCCGAAGCCGTTCTCCACGCTGGCCTTTTGGATTTTCTCCCCGGCCCTCATCTTCGAATCGCTGCGGACCGCGTCCCTCTCCTGGAACGAGATGGGGGTGGTGGCCGCCTTCGTCTCCGTCCACTACCTCGGGGTGTACCTCCTTTCCCTCCCACTGGGGGCGTTGCTCTTCCGTGGCGATCGCGACGCCCGCGCCGTGGCCTCGCTGGTCCTCACCTTCGGGAACTGCGGGAACCTCGGGCTCCCCCTCCTCCTCTTCGCCCTGGGCCAACGGGGGATGGAGATCGGGGCCGTTTTCCTGGCGGCGAACACCGTGCTCCTCGCCACGCTGGGGGTGGCGATCGCGTCGGGGGAGGCGCGCGCATCCCGGGCGATCGGGGCGATCTTCAGGGTGCCCTGGCTCTACGCGGTAGCGGCCGCCCTCATCGCCCGTGAGCTCCCCGCTTTTCCCCTGTGGCTTTCCCGCACCACCGCGACCCTGCGGGAAGGGGCGATCCCCTTCTTCCTCGTCCTCGTGGGGCTCCAGCTCGCGCACATCGATCCGCGGCGGGTGCTGAAGGGGGCGCTGGGCTTGGCGGCGGGGAGGCTCGTCTTGGCGGGCTCCCTCGCCTGGACGATCGCCATCCTCGCGGGGCTGAAGGGGACATTGCGGGATGCCCTGGTCCTCGAGGGGAGCGTGCCCAGCGCCGTGAACAGCCTCATCCTCGCGCTGGAGTTTGACCGGCGCCCGGACCTCGCCGCCGCGGCCCTCTTCCTCTCCACCGTCCTTTCCGCCGGGACCTTGTGGCTCACGCTGCTGGGACTCTCCCGCGGGATATAGCCCCTTGTCCCCCCGGTCCCGGGGGCTTAAGATCGCTTCCACATTCACGTGACACGGGGAGCGCCCGATGAAGACGAGGATCTACGCGGCGATGGCCGGGGCCCTCCTGGCGTTCGCCTTGGCCGGCTGTGAGTTCCTGCGGCCGGCCGTGCCCACGCCCCCGGCCTCGGCGCCCCACGTCACCGCCTCCGCCGGGGAGTTCGAGATCGCGATCGGGTTGGACTGGCCCCCCGTGGAGCGGGCCGAAACCTACACGATCTACCGGGCCGACCGTCCCGACGGGGAGTACGAACCCATCGGCGAGACCCCCTACAACTCGTACCGGGATGAGGTGGGATCGGGACATACGGGGCGGTGGTACTGGTACCGCGTCCAGGCGTGCAACCCCGGGGGATGCGGCCCCATCTCCGCCCCCGCCCGGGGATATGCGGGACCGCCCCCGGCCCCCACGAACGTCCGGGCGAGCGACGATCGCGTCGACGGGATCGTCATCACCTGGGACCCGATCCCGGGGGCGACGGAGTACGAGGTGGGGCGCGACCGGGCCCGCGACGGGACCTATCCCACCCTCGTGGCCCGGGTAACGGGGAACTCGGCGGAGGACGCCACCGCGAAGCCGGGCCTGACTTACTGGTACCGGGTACGGGCTCGAAATGGATGGGGTTTCGGCGCGCTATCCGAACCGGACCCCGGCTGCGTGCTCCCGTGTCCCGGCTTCCCGTCGGCACCCCCGGGCTAGTCCCACGCCCGGGGCCGCTGGCCCTATCCCCCACCATCCCCTAAGATATACCACTAATGCCCCTCGGTTTTGAGGAGGTGGGGATGGTCCGCAGGTTTCTCGCGTTGATCTCGGTGGGGTCCCTCCTGCTCCTGGTCCTCACGGGGTGCGTCCACCTCCCCCAGCCGGCCTTTCGGGGGACCCCACTGGCTCCCGCCGCCACCGGATCGGGGCCGGTCCGGGTGCTCGTGCGCTTCAACGCCACGCCCGGACCCGACGAGATCTCCCTCATCAAGGGCCTCGGCGGGGAGGTACGGCACGTCTACACCCTCATCCCGACGGTGGCGGCCACGTTGCCCGGGGCCGCCGTGGACGCCCTGTCGCGGAACCCCAAGGTGGCCCGCGTCGTCCCCGATGGCCGCATGTGGGCCCTGGACGTCGAACTCGATAACACATGGGGCGTGGTTCGCATCGGCGCCGACCTCGTCCACGCCTCCGGCGACCTCGGCGCCGGGATCAAGGTGGCGATCCTGGACACCGGGATCGACTACACCCACCCCGATCTGGACGCCAACTACTACGGGGGCTACGACTTCGTGAACGATGACCCCGACCCCATGGACGATCACGGACACGGCACCCACGTGGCCGGCACGGTGGCGGCGGAGGACAACGGGGTGGGGGTGGTGGGCGTGGCCCCCGCGGCCGAGCTCTACGCCCTCAAGGTCCTCGATGCCGACGGAAGCGGCTATTGGAGCGATCTCATCGCGGCCCTGGACTGGTGCGTGCGGAACGGGATACAGGTGGTCAACATGAGCCTCGGCGGTACCGGCAACGACGAGCTCGAGGCCGCTTGCCAGGCGGCGTATGACGCGGGTGTGCTGTTGGTGGCGGCCGCGGGGAACTCCGGGAACCCGGCGGGGAGGGGAGACAACATCTCGGATCCGGCGGCGTATCCATCGGTAATCGCCGTGGCCGCCGTGGACCGGGACGACACCCGGGCCAGCTGGTCCAGCACCGGCCCGGACCTCGAGCTCTCCGCTCCGGGGGTGAACATAAATTCCACCCTCCTCGGCGGCGGATACGGCGAGATGAGCGGCACCTCCATGGCCTCCCCCCATGTGGCCGGGACCGCGGCCCTGGTGTGGGCGGCGTACCCGGGACTGAGCAACGTCGAGCTGAGACATATCCTGCGCGACACCGCCGACGACCTCGGGGATGCCGGTTGGGACCCGCAATACGGCTTTGGGCTGGTCGACGCCGACGAGGCCGCGGGGGTAACCGCCGGAACCGCCGGGACCCTCTACGTGGAGTCGATCGAGGTCGTGCTTTCGTACCGGGGCCCGTTCGTGTGGGCCTCCGCCACCGTGACCGTGGTGGACACCGATGGGTCGCCGGTCGAGGGGGCCTCGGTCGTCGGGCAGTGGGGAGGCGTCGTGACCGGCGAGGCCTCCGGGATCACCGATGCCGACGGGCGGGTCACCTTCGTCTCGGACAGGGTGCGGAGCCCCGGGAGCGGGAGCGAGTTCAGCTTCTGTGTAACCGACATCACCAAGGACAGCTACGTGTACGACCCGAGCCTCAACCTGGAGACCTGTGACGGCGCGACGGTCCCTTGAGAACCGGATCCCCGTGACCGGATAGGAGGCCGGGGCCACGCCCCGGCCTTTTTTCATCGCCGAGGCCGGGCGTGAAACCCCGCCCACGTATCGCGGTGTAGACCCGGTGAGGTGGTGGATATGCGTGCCATGCTCGCCTTCCTGCTCCTTTCCACGGGGCTCACCTCCCTCGCCGATGAGGCGTGGGTGGTGGTGACCCTGGATAGGATCGAGTTCGCGGGGAACCTGGTGGAGTGGCCGCGGTTCAAGGGCAACCCCATAAACTTCGTCGCGGTGGTGGCCACGGGAAACACCCACCGGAAGCTCGCCTGGCCGGCTGCCGGCTGGTACACCATCGCCGACGAGGGCGCGGAATTGGTCCAGGAGACCGAGTCCATCCCCCTCTTCGCCCTCCCCGCAAGCGAAATGGGAGATCGCCTGGGGATCGCCATACAGTTCCTGGGCAACACCGAGTTCGATTGGGATCACCGCTACATCCCCGAGGTGCTCGCCGATCTGGAAGGGACCTTGCGGCGCAGGCTCGCGGCCCCCATCCCCGCCCTGGCCGGGGCGGGGGACACGGGCGCGGGGGGAGCGGCCGAGGCGTATCGCCACTACGCCGTGTTCGTCCCCTACATCCGAACCTTCGGCCCCGACGCGTGGGCGGGAAACGACGTGCATACCTATACCGCCCAGGTGATGTCGGAGCACGACGTGATCCGGTTCCGGTACTCAATCCGCAGGGTGTTCTTGCCCGAGGGCCTGCGGGCCCGCGTTCGGCTCGAGGGGGTAAAGACCGTGGAGAACGTGGATTCCCTGAACGGCGAGATCTTCGTCATATCCCGGACTATCTCTGGCTTCATCCCCACGGGAAGGCCTATCCAACACATCCTCCGAATCCCCGCATCGGGACACTATTCCATGGGCGACGGGGACGAGAAGATCCTCTCCGCCGTCCTCTTCGAGGGCGAGGTGCGGCCGTTCCTCTACGTCGAGGTCATGGTCTGGGACGAGGACAACCCCGAGATAAAGGATCAGCACGATCTCCTCGGGGGCTTCTTCGGGCTCTGGCTCCCCTGGAGGCTCTCGAACCTTCCCGGGGGCGCGAAGCGCCTGGTCGTCCCTAAATCCACCCCCGACGGCGAGGTTCTGATCCACTTGCGTCTGGAGCTCCTGGGCTAGGGCCCCGCCAAGGTATCGTCGAGGAAGTCCAGGATGGCGGCGACGGCGGTGCGGGCCGCGGGGGTATCGGGGCGGTTTATGAACCCGTGGCCCGCGCCGGGGATGATCAGGAGCCCGACCTCCACCCCGGCCCGGCGCAGGGCATCGGCCATCCGCACCGACTCCTCATAGGGGACGACCCGATCGGCGCGGCCGTGGATGAGGAGGAACGGGGGATCGTCGGGGCTGACCCACGTGATGGGCGAGGCCTCCCGCCAGAGGTCGGGGGCGTCCCCGGCCGCGGCCCCGAGGAAGCCCTCCACCGCCCGCTCCGCCGGGGTGCCCGCGGCAGAGAGGAGGTCCATGGGGCCGAACAGGGCGATCACCGCCCGGATCCGGGAGGGGATCCCCGGATCCCCGCAGGCGCCCACCGCCTCGGGCGCGGTCCCGAGCAACGCCACGAGATGTGCCCCGGCCGAGGTGCCCAGGGCCGCGATCCGGTCGGGGTCCACCGCGTAATCGGCGGCGTGGGCCCGGATCCATTTCACCGCGCATCTCAGGTCCTCCAGGGCCGCGGGGAACGTGAAGTCCGGGGCCAGGCGGTAGTTAATCGAGAAGGCCACGTACCCCCGTTCCGCCAGGAACCTCGCCAGGGGCGCGAGCCTCCGCTTGTCCCCGGTGTGCCAGGCGCCCCCGTGGACGAGGACGACCGCCGGGTGGGGGCCGGCACCGCCGGGAAGGTAGATGTCCAGGGCGAGCGCGACCCCGTCCACCGTGCGGTAGACCACATCGTGGATCTCCGTCACCCCCAGCGCCGTCGCCGCGAAGGAACAAACGAAGGCCGCTACGACCGTAACCCGTGCCATATGTGCCCCTTCAACCCTCCGGGAAGAGGGAGCGGATGAGCTCCCGCTGGTCCGCGGGGATGTAGATGGTGGGGCCCTCGCCGTACTCCTCGACCCAGATCCGGGCGATCTCGGGAAGGGTGGCCCAGCGGACGAGCCCTTCCTTCACGAGCTCTCCGATCGGTTCGAGGACGGCGTCCGTGAACCTGGCGAGGAACTCCTCTCCCCCGCGCACCACCACCCCGTGGGCCACGAAGATCCCCACGGTGTACATGCCCTCGGGGTCCAACTCGCCCCTCCGGGCCAGCTCCA
>JAADIW010000067.1 GCA_013151115.1 Caldisericota bacterium | reverse complement strand
TCAGGAGCCTGTGCCGTTTGATGCCGCAGAAACTTTGGTCAGGGTGGCCTGTCTCGCTGCCCAAAAATTGCACGAAAACTATTGTCGCGGCGGCTCCTCGGGCTATCCTTAACCAAACGCCTTTCCCGGGAGGGGATATCGGGTGCCGAGGAGCTTCGGGCTCGTGGGGCTGCCGAACGCGGGGAAGTCCACCATCTTCAACGCCCTCACCGCCGCGGGCGCCAAGGTGGAGGCGTATCCCTTCTGCACCATCGAGCCCCACCGTGGGATCGCCGCCGTCCCCGACGAACGGCTAGACGTCCTCCATGCCCTCTTCCCCGAGAAAAAGAAGGTCCCTACCACCATCGAGGTGGTGGACATCGCCGGGCTCGTGGAGGGGGCCTCCCGGGGGGAGGGGTTGGGAAACCAGTTCCTCGCCGAGATTCGGGGCGTGGATGCCATCCTCCACGTGGTCCGTTGCTTCCCCGACCCGGAGATCCCCCACCCCACCGGCGATATCGACCCCCAACGCGATATCGAGATCGTGGAGACCGAGCTCCTCCTGAAGGACCTCGAGACCCTGGAGCGCCGGAAAGCCAGGATCGAGAAGATCGCCAAGACCGGCGATAAAGGGGCCCGGGAGGAGCTCTCCCTCATCGAGCGGCTCACCGAGGGGATCGGGAAGGGTATCCCCATCCGGAAGATGGGGTTGAAGCCCGAGGAGCTCGGGCTCCTCAAGGACCTCAAGCCCCTCACCGCGAAGCCCGTGCTCTACGTGGCCAACGCCGGGGACGAAGGGGAGAACAAGCACACCGAGGCCGTGGCCCGAATAGCCCGGGAGGAGGGAGCTGGGTACGTGGTGATCCGGGGGCGGTTGGAGGCCGAGATCGCCGAGGCCGCGGAGACGGAGGAGGAGCGGCGCGCGTACTTGGCCGAGTGGGGCCTGGGGGAGTCGGCCCTCTCCCGGTTGGTGCGGGCGGCCTACGAACTCCTGGACCTCGTCACCTTCTACACCATCGAGGGGCCCGAGGTGCGGGCCTGGACGGTCCCCCGGGGGACGATGGCCCCCGACGCCGGCGCCGAGATCCACACCGACTTCCGCGACCGGTTCGTCCTCGCCGAGGTGGTGAACTGGCGGGAGCTGGTGGACGCGGGCTCGGACAAGGCCCTGCGCGAGGCGGGCCGGTGGCGCCGGGTGGGGCACGACTACGAAGTCCGGGACGGGGACGTGATCCACTTAATCTGCGCCTAGGGATGGCCACCATCGCCCTCCTGCTCGCCACCGCCATCTGGGGGTGGAGCTTCGTCCCCGTGAAGGAGGCCATGTCCCATACCACGCCCCTCTGGTTCCTCGCCCTGCGATTCTCTATAGCGAGTCTCCTCTTCCTCCCCCTGGCCCCCCGCCGGGCCCGGGATTGGGGGCAGGGGCTTGCCCTGGGGCTCTTCCTCTTCGCCGGCTACGCGTTCCAGACCTGGGGGCTCGTCTACACCACCGCCCAGAAGTCCGGCCTCATCACCGGGCTATCGGTGGTCCTCGTCCCCCCCATCGCGCACCTCTTCGGGGAGCGAACCCCCCTCCACACTTGGGCGGGGATGGGGGTCGCCGCGGCCGGGGTGACCGTCCTCGCCCTGGGGGGCGGGGGGCCGCTGGGGCCCGCGAGCACCGGGGACTTCCTCACCGTGCTCGGGGCGGTCTCCTACGCCCTCTACCTCGTCCTCCAGGGGCGCTGGGTGGGGGAGGGGAAGTGGCACCGGTTGCTCCTCCCCCAGTTCGCCGCGGTGGGGGCCCTCTCGGCGTCGGGAGCGGCGGCCACGGGGAGCGTCGTCCTCCCCGTGACCGGGATCGTGTGGCGGACGGCGGCCTCCACCGCGGTGCTGGCGAGCGGGGTCTCCTTCTGGCTCCTCCTCTGGGCCCAGCGGCGCCTCCCCACGGCCTACGCCGCGCTGGTCCTGGCCCTGGAGCCGGCGTTCGCCGCCCTGTTCGGCTGGTGGCTTCTGGGCGAGACCCTGACGGGGCTCCAGATCCTGGGCGCTGGCCTCATACTCCTCGGGATCCTGTGGCCCAACCTGGCGGCCGCCGGGGCCGGCCCCCGGGATCGGTGGTAAAATCGCGTTTTGTGTGTCCGATAACGGCGGCCCGGAGGTGACGCGGATGGTGAGCCCTGACAAGGTCCCCCGGTGTATGAGCACCCAGCATCCCGACAACGTCCAGACCCCGTTCTTCGCCGATCACCCCGTGCTCCAGGGGGAGGACGAGGTCAAGGAGGCGTACTACGCCTACTCACATCTCGGTTGCACCGAACAGATGTGGGATTACGAGGGGAAGGAAGTTGACCCCTTCGTGGTGAAGAAGCTCCTCACCCGTTACGGGGCGTTCTTCCGCGAACGCCGGCTGGGGGAGGAGCTGTTCCTCACCCTCCGCGTCCCGAACCCACGGGTGGAGCGGGCCGAGGGGAAGGTGCTCCTCGAGACCCTGGAGAGCATCCCCCGCTCCTGCGACGCCGCCCGGCTCTTCTACGGGAAGGACGCGCCCCCGCCCATCTTCGAGGTCATCCTCCCCATGACCACGAGCGCCGCGGAGCTCGAGCGGGTCTACCACTACTACCGCGAGTTCATCGGCGGGAAGGGGAGACAGCGGTGCTTCGACATCACGGTGGCCGATTGGGTAGGGGATTTCTCCCCCGAGGCGATCCAGGTCATCCCCCTGATCGAGGACCGGGATCACCTCCTCCGGGCCGACGGGATCGTGGCCGAGTACCTGCGCGGCAAGGATGTCCGCTACCAGCGCGTATTCCTGGCCCGGTCCGACCCCGCCCTCAATTACGGCCAGGCGAGCGCGGTGCTCCTCGTCAAGATAGCCCTCATGCGCCTGGCGCGGCTCGAACGGCGCACGGGGATCCCCATCCTCCCCATCCTGGGGGTGGGATCGGCCCCGTTCCGCGGGAATTTCTCCCCCCCGAAGGCCGCGGAGATGGTGCGGGAATACCCCTCGGTGCAGACGTATACCGTTCAGTCGGCGTTCAAATACGACTATCCCGAGGGGGAAGCGCGGGAGGCCATCTCCCGCCTCAACGCGACCCCACGGGACGCGGCCCTCGAGGTGGACGAGGGGAGGTGTCTCGAGCTCATCCGGAAGATCTCCTCCCGTTACGCCGCATGCGTGGCGGTGCTGGCGCCCGTGGTGAACGAGGTCGCCCGCTACGTCCCCCCCCGGCGGGCGCGGAAGCTCCACATCGGCCTGTTCGGCTACTCCCGGGAGTTGGACGGCCACGATGTGCGCCTCCCCCGGGCCATCACCTTCTGCTGTGCCATGTACTCCCTGGGGATCCCGCCCGAGGTGTTGGGATTAGGGGCCCTCTCGCGGGGGGACCTCGCCGCGCTCCGGGAGGCGTACGTGAACTTCGACCGTGACATGGCCGATTCCGTCCGCTACCTGAACCCGGAGGCGCTGGAACGCGTCTCATCGCCGGTGAGGGAGGAGCTGGAGCGGGCGCTGGAGCTCTTCCCGGTGGAGCGGGACGAGGAGCACGCCGCCCGGACGAGTCGGATCTGGGCCCTGCTGCAGGAGGGGGAGAACAACCGCTCCCTGATAGTGGAGGAGATCGTCAAGGCCGCGGCGCGGCGCCGCTTCCTCGGCTGATGCGGAGGGCCTCCCAGAGGGAGGTGTAGTCGGAACGGGGGTTCCAGAAGAGGTACCCGTCGGCCCCCACCTCCTCCGCGGCCCGCACCTGGGCCAGGATGTACTCGGGGAGCGTCATCCCGGGGGGGATGTCCATGTCGAACGCCTGGAGGTACGGCCGGAACGGCACCTCCACCCGTGCCATCCCGTGTTCCAGGGCGAGCCGCACCGTGCGGTAGGGATCGGCCTTGAGCTCCGGCTCCACGTAGTGGGAGGGGTAGAGCATGGGGGAGATCACGTCCACATAGGGGGCCATCTCCTCGAGGCACTGGCCGATGGGGTCCTTCTTCTCCCTGTTCCAAGGCCAGAGCACCCTCCCGAAGAGGTCGATGGAGATGGGCACCGAGAGCGCCTCCCGGGCCCGCCGCAGGAAGGCATTCACCGCCGCGTATCGCTCGGGGTATCGCTCCCCGATCTCCCCGTCATCGGGGAAGCGGATGTAGTCGAATTGGATCTCGTCGAACCCCGATTCCTCCAGCTCCCGGGCGATGGCCAGGTTGTACTCTACCGCCCGCCCGTCGGAGGGGTAAACCCACCTCTCCTCCGGATACCCCAGGTACGCGGAGAGGACGGGGTCGTAGAAGAGGACCTGGCGCGCGATGACGTAGATCCCCTGCTCCCGGAAGAAATCGATGAGGTCGGGCAGCTCAAGGTAGGGCACCGCGGCCCCGATCTCGCGGGCGAGGGGGACCCGGGAGTCGTAGCCCACCGTCCCGTGCATGTCCTTGACGCAGATCACCACCGCGTTGAACCCGGCTTCCCGCAGCCTCGACGCGATCGCCTCGGCGAAGCCGGGTCGCGAGAGGGCGTAGAAGGAGAGGTGTATCCCCACCCGTCCATGGATGCCCTTCGGTCCCGGGGACTCCGGGCCCGGCACGGCCGGGGGCGCCGTCACCGTGGGCGGCTGGGGCTCGGCGACGGTCCCGAGGGGGACGGGGGCGATGGCGGGCCGGGCGAGCCAGAGGAGCAACCAAAGCGAGACCAGGATCCGCAGGGACGATGAGTTCCTCAGCATCGGCGGAGAGGATAAACGCCGCGCCCGGCGGGCGGGGGGAAAAAGGTCGCCTCTACGGGCGAACCTCGTGCCGGGTTTAGGGCACGGCGGCTCCCGGAGCTACAATGCCCCGACGATGCGGTCCTACAGGCTGGGGATCGTGGGTTACGGGGGGTTCGGGCAGTTCCTCCACCACGCTTGGGGGGACCTCCCCGGGGTGGAGGTGGTGGCCGTCTTCGGGAGGCGCCGCACCCCCAGGCTACCTCCCGGGATCCGCTACTACGATGATTGGCGGGCGTTGTTGGACCGGGAGGGCCTGGACATCGTCGCGGTGGCCACCCCGCCCGCCACCCACGCGGAGATCGCCTGCCACGCCATGGAGAGGGGGATCCACGTCCTCATCGAGAAGCCCCTCGCCACCACCCTGGAGGACGCGGAGCGGATCGTCGCCACGGCGCGCCGGACCGGCGTCCGGGCCACCGTGGACCTCATGATGCGCTACAACCCCATCCTCTCGGCCCTCAGGGAGATCACCCGGGGGGGCCTCCTGGGGAGGCTCTTCCGGGTGGACGTGGAGAACTACGCCGCGGGGGATTCCCTCCCCCCCGAGCACTGGTTCTGGAACTGGGACCTCTCGGGCGGGATCCTGGTGGAACACGGGGTGCACTTCTTCGATCTCGTGCGCTTCCTCTCCGGGGAGGAAGCACGGCGGGTGTCGGGGGCGCTGGCGCGGACCGGGGGCCGGGTGGACCGGATGGCCGCCCAGGTCCTCCACGGCGACGGCCTCATCGCCGCCCACTTCCACGCCTTCACCCGCCCGGGGTTCACCGAGGAGACGAGGATCTCCTTGGCATACGATCTGGCCACGGTGGAGCTCTCCGGCTGGATCCCCCTGGAGGGGAGGATCCGGGCCCTGGTCACCGCCGCGACCCTGGAACGGCTCCGGGCGCTTCTGCCCGGGTTCCGCGTGGAGGGGGAGGCCCCGGTGGAGGCGCTCCGGGACGTCTCCCGGCCGGCGGGGTGGGGGGACGAGTGGCCGCTTCCCCCCTCGCCGGGCCGGAGGGTCCGCTCCGGGGAACGGGAGTACCGCGTGGAGGCCCTCGTCCACGGGAGCTTCCGCCTTCCCGGTACCAAGGCTGAGGTCTACGCCGGGTGCCTACGGGCCCTCATGGAGGATTTCCTGCGGTACGTCGAGGACCCATCGTATGTGATGCGTGTCACATTGGACGATGGGTTGGAGTGCCTCAGGGTGGCCCTGGACGCCACCCGGGACGCCCTCCGGGGATGAGCCCCGACCTCACCTCCCCTTCCCGCATCCGGGAGATCCTCTCCCGTCATGGGATCCGGTTGAGGAAGGAGCTGGGGCAGCAC